>CAJWZI010000001.1 GCA_913049615.1 uncultured Alphaproteobacteria bacterium
AGAGACAGACAGCCGTGATTAGAAGTTCATTCAAATATAATAGCGAAATCAAGGCAGGAATCTTCGCCGACAGGCCTACCAGTCCCAGGCCCGCCGCACGCACCGCGACGACACAACCGATGGCCATCACAATCCGAAGGCGCCGGCCCCGGCGATTAAACTCGCCGGCCAAGACCGCCGCCAAAGCTATCATGGTAAATGTCAGGCTATACAACGGCGCGGCCAAACGATCGTGTCCTTCTGCCCGCATGCGCCCGGCATTCGCCAGATCATCCGCGCCGGTGCCGGGCCAGAACAACTCACGCAGGTACCGCTCGCCTGGCTCGAGCCACCTTTCATCATCCTGCTGCACGAATTGGCTGAGATCGAGTACATAGCGGTCAAACTGCAGCAACGATAATTGCCCCGCCCCATGGTCGATTTCCTGGCGATTCCCGTTGACCATGATAAAACGTGGTCCAGCATCGGTGCGAACTATAACTCCCTTTTCGGCAATCATCGTCACGGGGCGGTTCTTTACGCGACTGTCATGCACCAGAATGCCCAGCATCTCGCCACCCGACTGCCGGGCCCGGATATAGACCGTCAGGCTATCGCCGATAGTATTGAACGTGCCTTCCTGCAGCAGCACGTACGATAGATTGTTCCGTAGCGATGACTTCATATCCTTGAAAGCTCGCTGCCCCGTTGGCATCAAATATAGGGAGAGAAAATAGCCTACAATGGTGACGCCCAGTGCAAACACAATCGCCGGACGCGCCAGAGAAAGGTTCCCCAAGCCCGACGTTCGCATGACGACAATCTCGCTGTCCCCATCCAGGTTATTGTAGACATATAGAACTGCGGCAAAAAGCGCGATAGGTAGAATTATGTTCAACACGCCGGGAAGAACTAACAGGGTCAATTGCCCAAAGTAGGATGCTGAAAGACCTTTGTTGATGATCAGATCAACAAAGCGCAGGGATTGCATCAACCAGATCACCCCAGTCAGCGACAACAGGAAGAAAGCAAACGGACCGACCAATTTCCTAAGGATATATTTTTGCAGTCTTCGCACGAATTGCACCATATAGCGCCGGCGGTTAGTAAAACAGAATCAAGGTCGCTAATGGCCGAGAGCAGCTGAGTAATTAACTCGTCAAAAGCGACATTCTAACAAGAACGACCATGCTGCCTTTCGGGGTAACAACGAGGTCCAGCCTCCGGTCTTAAGTGATAAGTAGTATTTTACAATCCCTATGTCCAATCCGCCTTTGCCCATGCAGCACCATTACTTTATCAATAAGATCCAGAGAACATAACGTTTCGACAGTCGATCATTGACCTTCCTAAGGGGACATTCATGAAGACCACCATCACCGAACCGAAAATACCTAACTCCGGCGCCCTCGTCATCGGAGTTTTGAAAGGCGGCGTCTTTTTATCTACTGGCAAGAAGTTGGACAAGGCCTCGAACGGCGCCCTTTCAAAAGCGATCAAGGGCTCCCGCTTCATGGGGGGTAACGGGCAGTTTCTGGATGTGATTGCCCCAGCGGGGATCGGCGCCGACCGGGTGCTTATGGCCGGTCTTGGCGAGGCCAAAGAAGTCAAGCAGGGTACCTTGGAGAATGTGGGTGGTGCGGCCCTCCAGCGGCTATCCGGCAGTGGCGTCAAATCGATCACGATCGCCTGCGATCCGGTCAAGGGCGCTAAAGTGGACATTGGCCTAGGCGCAGCCAGTCTGGCCTATGGCACGCATCTAGCCAGCTATCGTTTTGATAAATACCGCACCACCTTGAAAGCTAAGGACAAACCCTCGGTCACCACCGTGACCGTGCAGGTCAAGGGCGCGGCTGCGGCACGTAAGGCATTTAAGCCCTTGGGCGCCGTGGCCGATGGCGTCTTCATGACCCGGAACCTAGTCAGCGAACCGGCCAATACCCTGTACCCCGAAAGCATGGCCAAGGAATGCCAGACACTAAGAAAGCTGGGCGTCAAGGTAGAGATATTGAACGAGGCTCGCATGACCAAACTGGGCATGGGCGCCCTGTTGGGTGTCGGTCAGGGCAGCCGACGGGAGAGCCAACTGGTGATCATGCGCTGGCAGGGCGCGGGCGCGCGCACCAAACCCCTGGCCTTTGTCGGCAAGGGGGTCACCTTTGATACGGGCGGAATTTCCCTCAAACCTGGGCCGGGTATGGACATGATGAAATGGGACATGGGCGGTGCCGGCGCAGTGATCGGCTTGATGAAGGCCCTGTCCGGTCGCAAGGCCAAGGCCAATGTGGTCGGCGTGGTCGGGCTGGTGGAAAACATGCCCGACGGCAATGCGCAACGGCCGGGCGATATCGTAACCTCCATGTCCGGCCAGACCATTGAAATCCTGAACACGGACGCCGAAGGCCGCTTGGTTTTGGCTGATGCCCTTTGGTACACCCAGGACCGCTTCAAGCCGCAGTTCATGGTCAACTTGGCTACCCTGACCGGGGCAATCATAATTTCCCTAGGGCATGAGCATGCGGGCATGTTCTCGAACAACGACGAACTGTGCCAGCAGCTGTTAGAAGCCGGCGCCGAGGTGGACGAAAAGGTCTGGCGCATGCCGCTGAACGATGCCTATGACAAGAAACTCAATTGCGCCATCGCAGATATGAAGAATATTGGAGGTCGGGACGCGGGCTCCATCACCGCAGCGCAGTTCCTGCAACGTTACATTAACAAGGTGCCCTGGGCACATCTGGATATCGCTGGCACCGCCTGGGCTGACGACAGCAAACCCACTGTGCCAAAGGGTGCCACAGGCTGGGGCGTGCGTTTATTGGACCGCCTAGTCAACAACCACTACGAACGAAAATAGCGGGAGTGATGCCTGAAGTCGGGTTTTACCATCTGCTCCATATGCCCCTGGAACGCGCTTTGCCGAAACTGTTGGAAAAGGCGTTGGAAAACGGTCACCGGGCCATCGTGCTGACGGGTTCAAAAGAGCGGGTGGAAGAATTAAATTCGGCCTTGTGGACCTACGAAGAACGCTCCTGGCTGCCGCACGGCAGCGCCAGCGATGGTTCACCTGAAGCCCAACCGATATATCTGACGGCGGAGGAGGAAAACCCCAACGGTGCCGATGTTTTGGTAACCGTGGACGGTCGGGCACCAACGAATACCCAAGGCTTTGCCCGCATCATCGACATGTTCGACGGCCACAACAAAGACGTAGTTGGGGCCGCTCGAAAGCGCTGGCAGGCCTATAAGGACCAAGGATTTAGCCTGACCTATTGGCAACAAACCGAGGCGGGGGGTTGGGAAAAAAAGGCATAGATCGCCGTAACCGACGCGAGCTCTCGCGAACATCAATGAACATTACTTGCCAAGAATCTAGACCGCTTCTAAGACATTTGAGATGTATAGAAAAACGACCTCATCATGCACTAGAACATTGACACAGCGTTCCCGATTAGCTCGTGTGTCATGACCACGGCCGGCTATTTTCAGGCGAGATAGAAGTGTGGGCCGCCGCGCCTTACTCCTAAATCATGGCCTGAATTGCAACGCTCTGGGTCCCAGTCGGCCGGGCTGGAGAACCATCTGATAAGCAGTTCTTACCCACTCGCAAATCAATTTACGGGTGTCCCGAGGGTCCACCATTTCCTCCATCTCGAACCTGTTAAGGGGACCTACCGGTCCTCGGGCACTTTCTATACGATTCTCGATTTCCGCCCGCAGAGCAACCGGATCCTCGGCTTCAGCCAGCTGCCGCTTATAGGCTGCCTCAATGCCACCCTCAGGGGGAATGCCTCCAGTATCCGCTGCCGGCCAGACCACCCGTACCGATGGCCGGTTCAAGGGCGTGGCATAGTTATTGCCAGCCACTCCAAAGCTACGTCGGGCAATGATTGTGAAAACGGGTACCTTGATCTGGGAAAAGGCTACCATCCATTCACCACCTTTGCGGATGGTGCCGGCAATTTCATGTTCCAGTCCCACCGCAAAGCCTGGGTTATCTACTAGATTGAGGATGGGGATGTGAAAAACGTCGCACAGATCGATGTGACGGGTCAGCTTATCACAACCATCCGCCGTAAGAGCACCACCGTTAACGTGGCGGCTATCGGAAGCAATGACACCTAGGGAATGGCCGTTAAAACGCACAAATCCGGTAATCTGGTCCGTGCCCCATAACGGTCCCAATTCAAAGAAAGAACCCTTATCCGCCAACAAGCGGATTACCTTCCGCATATCAAACGTGGCCATACGGCTCCGCGGGATCAACGTGAACAGTTCCTCTTCCCGCCGGTCTGCGGGGTCACTGGGATCCGGAGGCGACACGGGTGATGCTTCGTACACGCTAGATGGCAGATAGGAGAGGAAACGCCGTGTAATAGCCACAGCGTCTTCCTCCGATTCGGCCAGATTATCTACCGAACCGTTGGTGCAATGTATACGCCAATCTCCCAATTCCTCCTTAGTGATGTCGTAGCCCATGGCATGGCTGACCACGGGCGGCCCAGCAACAAATAGCTGTGCGATATCCCTTACCATGACAGAGAAATGCCCCAGAACGGCCTTGGCTGCGCCGATGCCTACGACGCTGCCTAAAAGAACATTGACCACAGGTACTGTACTTAATTGCTCAGTATAGAGTTCGCTGCCCAAATGACCCGGCAGGAACGATCCGCCGCCACCCGTGACCCGTGGCCTGCCAGCCTTGATGGCACCGGAACTTTCCTGCACATCGCTTTCGCCTACCTTTTGTTGCTGCGGCACCATAGTTGCCACGCTGCCGCCACCCGAGGAACCATCCAGCAACCGGATCGATGGTGCCTGCAATTCAATGGACAGCTGATCAAGATAACGGCTCTTGGAACCAATAGCGCCATCCGCGTGCCCGCCACGGGATGTAAAATCATCCGCGCAGACGATAGCTGTATGGTCGTCAATCTTTCCCCAACCGCCTACATGGTTGGCTGGGGTGAAGGCCTCGATGCCGCCTTCTTCGTTGTAAGTAGCAAATCCCGCAATGCTGCCCACTTCCTGAAAGGTGTCGTCATCCAGAAGTAGAGAGATGCGTTCCCGGCAGGTGAGTTTCCCCCGAGAGCGTTGCCGCACCACACCCGGATCCGTCGATCCTGGTGCAAGACGTTCTTCGGCCAGACGTTGAAGGGTTTTCACCTCATCCAGCACCAATGTCCAGGTTTCATTGGGGTCGCGAGCCACAAAATCCTGCTCTGCATCACCTGTATCGGGCGTTATGGCGGCAACAATCTGTCCCGCAATTACATCATCACCTTCCCGCACACCCTGTAGTGCCGTAATCGTCCCAGAACAAGGTGCGGGCACAGCTGCTTCCATTTTCATGGCGCTAATCACCAGCACCGTTTCGCCGGCTTTGACGCGCGCTCGTTCGACCAGGGCTATTTTCACAACATTACCGGCCATGGGACATTCCACGCCACTCGCACTGTCTGATAATTCCAGGGGTGGCAAGTGGGATTCAAGGGGCACAGTTGCCTTTCTAGACCCCGGGCCCATCAGTTTAGTGGCCTGTTGTTCTAAAAAGCCGACCGTATCGCCGCTTGGTGGCTGCGCCGCCATGATCGAGATATCCGGATGTTCCGTCATGAAGGACGTCCGGGCATCGCCACTGCAAACTTCCGCTTGTTCCAAAATAGCTCTTATTTGTGCCAAATTGGTGGGCAACCCACCAATCTGGAACTCGTCCAAGGCACCGAGAGTGCGGGTAACCGCATCGGTCAGGCTGCCACCAATCTGAGATGTGCAAATTAGCTTAGCCAAAAGTGGATCAAATTGCGCTGGCGGGGCATAGCCTAGATAACCGCAGGCATCGACCCGCACGCCAGAGCCCGACGGCTCCTTATAACCGGTAATAACCCCAACGCCCTGTGCAACTATCCGGGCCTGAATTGCATATCCCCGGGGTGCGGCGATGTTAGTCTGATCGGCAAGACCGAGATTTTCAAGACTCGCGCCGCCTGCAATTTGGAACTGCGTAGCGACTAGATCAATACCCGTGACTTGCTCAGTCACAGTATGCTCGACCTGAATGCGGGGATTGCATTCAATAAATTGATAAGTACCTTCCTCCGGTGAAACTAAAAACTCCACTGTACCGGCATTGACGTAGCTCGCCGCCTTGGCCAATTTTATAGCGTCGTCTTGCATTTTTTGCCGCAGGGATTCCTCCAGGCCAGCGGCAGGGGCGATCTCAACGACTTTTTGATTATGGATTTGTACGGAGCAGTCCCGCTCATACAGATGAATTGCCGCACCCATGGCATCCGCCAAGATCTGCACCTCAATATGGCGGGGCCGCTCAATCAGTTTTTCCATAAAAACGTCGTCGCAGCCGAAGGCTGCCATCGCCTCGCTCCGACAGCGTTCTAAAGCTTCCTTAAAATCCTCCGCGCTAGCGACAACACGCATGCCCCGACCGCCGCCGCCTGCAGCAGCCTTTAACATCACCGGGTATCCAACGCTTTCGCCAATTCCCTGCGCCTCGGCGACTGATGACAAGGTAGCCGAACTGCCGGGAACTACCGGAATATTACAGGATTGGGCCAAAGAGCGTGCCATCACTTTATTGCCAAACAAAGTCAGGGCAGAGGCTGGGGGACCCACAAACACGACACCTTCGGCCGCGCACATCTCGGCGAATTTCGCATTTTCGGAAAGAAAGCCATATCCAGGATGGATACAGTCGCAATCCATCTGCTTGGCGACATCGATCATTGCGGCACCATCGAGGTAAGCCGCAACGCCGTCCTGGCTCAGGGGGCGGACGTGGGTCGTCATGCGGGTGTGCAAGGACATGGCGTCTATGGAAGCGTGGACGGCCACGGATTCCATGCCCAATGCCTTAGCAGCCTTGGCGATGCGGATGGCAATTTCACCCCGATTGGCAATCAATACGCGCTTGTGCAAACCCATGTCGTTTCCTTCAACTCTTTGCTTTAATTCGTTATTGACCCACACTGTCATGATAGAGCATTGGTGAGGAGGAAGAAAATGAGCGGGCGATTGGACGGCAAGGTGGCGGTGATCACCGGCGGGGCCAGCGGCATGGGCCAGGCGACGGTGTACCGTTTCCTAGCCGAGGGTGCTTCGGTGGTAATCGGTGATCTAAACGAGGAAACGGGCAGGGCTACCATGGCCGAGATCGAGGCACGGGGCGGCGCCGATAGGGCAGTCTTCAGGGCCACAGACGTGGCGGAAGAGTCAGACATCGAGACCTTGGTAGATTGCGCCACTAGCCAATTCCGGCAGCTTGATTGTGTCTTCAACAACGCCGGCATTGGCGGCGCCATTGGCCCTATCAGCCAAACACGAGTGGAAGAATGGGACTTTACATTCAATGTTCTGACCCGAAGCGTGTTCCTAGGGATCAAGCATGGCGCCCGCGTGATGCAGGCCCAGGGGAAGGGTGGCAGCATTATCTCCACATCGTCCATCGCCGGCCTGGGCGGTGGGGCGGGGCCACACGCATATTCGGCGGCTAAGGGGGCCGTGGTCAATCTGACCCGCGCCGTTTCCGGTGAATTAGCCAACTACCGCATACGCGTGAATACCATCGCCCCTGGGGTGATCAAGACGCCTTTGTTCGCCTCCGGGCGTGAGGCAAAGATGGAGGCATTTGCCTTACCCAAGAACCCGTGGCCTCGCCTCGGCACCGGTGCCGACATCGCCAACATGGCGGTCTACTTGGCCTCAGATGAATCGGAATACATAACTGGGCAAAACCTAGTCGTGGATGGCGGCGTTACCGCCTCGGGCCCGAACATGTGGGGTCACGACCCACAAAGCCCCATGCTTAAGAAATCCGGCGTCACCCATGGCACAACGGGCCGGGACAACGACCTGCGGGATGTTGAATAAAATTAGCGTCGTTGCCGTATAGGCAGGCTGCTGACTAAGAGAATTATTTATAACTCGTAATTATGTTATTGATAAATACAAGTTCTACCTTGCACCAAATTCAAGTCTCGACAACCTGAGCTTAGAAAAAATTACGGGCGGCCTAACTTTTTTCAATATTGCAGTACATTTTACTCGAATAACCGCGCGCTTTTGCGTGAATCCACACCTCCCTGCTTGCGCGGGGTGTCGCGGAGCTTGAGAACGCTCACCAAGGCTCGCCAAAAGGACGAATTTCTACAAGGAAGGAACGGGTCGACGGCGGCTGGTGTGCCGTGTGGAAGATTTCGCCGGCGATGTCATCCGGCTTGGCAAAGAAATCGTCGGGCTTATCGGTGAGATGATTGCGCACCATGGGCATGTCGATCATGGCGTCAATAATCACATAGGCAATGTGCAGTCCCTGAGGCCCTAACTCTCGTGCCAGGCTTTCCGCCAAGATGCGTTGCGAGGCCTTAGTGGGCGAAAACCCCACAAACCGGGGGATGCCCCGCGAGGCACCTGTATTGCCTGTTATTATCAGGGCGCCATCGCCAGCCGTCACCATTTGCGGTGCCAATTCCTGAGCGGTGACCAATAGACCCGTGGTATTGACCCGGAAATTTCGTTCGAATAAATCTATGTCCAATTCGGAGTAAGGCTGAAACGTAGCCAGAGCGGCATTATAGACCACCTTTTTGGGGGGTCCTTGTTCGTCAACGATCCTACGCAAGGTCGCGCGGTAGTTGTCGGGCTCGGCCAAGTCCGAGGGATAGGCCATAGTATGGGGGATGGAATCAGCGAAACTCAGTAATCGCTCCTCGTGTCGGGCGATCATCGATACTTTATAGCCTCCGTCAACAAACCGGCGCACACAGGCCAGCCCCGTGCCTGCACCTACACCGACCACCAGGCAGTGGGGTCTTTCCATCATGACAAAAACATCTTCAACACAGGTTCCTCTTCGGGAAGTATGATCGTTCCTTGGCATCAGTAGAGCAAGGGCCATTCCATCAATGAGAGATTTGCCCGTCATTGTAGTGATCACCAACATCGGCGGGCGGTCCGCGGCCATGGGTTTAGTACGAAAAATTAATTTTTTTTATTACTTGTAATGGCCCTGAATGGAGCGAGTTAAGTGCCGGAATTCAACCGGGACCAGTCGGACCAAAATATTGGCGTAGATATAGTCAAGCGGTGAAGGGATATCCGGTACGGCCAAGGTTGTTTCGCACGGCTCGCGTCAAAACCATGGTTTTAGACCCCGGAATAGGGATTTTCCGGCCGGTTAGACGACCGCAAGATAATTTGCAAAAACCCAAGAATATAATTCCGCCACAAGGAAGCTTAGTCCTTATTCCGTTCATCGGTAACCCGTTTGGCCTTGAATTCGGTTTTTGGCAAAGTGCCAGGAGCAACCACTTCTACATCGCTACGCACTTCGATCTCCGCCCGAAGGGCAGTCATCACCCGTTCCACCAAGGGAGATTCTTGGCCATGATCAGCATGCTCGACCACTACTTTCATCACATCCATGCCGTCTTTATCCCGATTAGTCAGCACAATCTCGAATTCGTCGCCCACCCCCGGCACGGAGCGCACGGCCTTTTCTATCTGGGTCGGGAAGAACTTGATGCCGCGGAGATTGATCAAATCGTCAGCGCGACCAGAAAAACAGCCCATGGCTCGGGCGTGGCTGCGGCCGCAAGCACAGGTATCCGTATTCAAGGTGGTGAAATCACCCACCAGAAACCGCAGTTGCGGCGAGCTTTCCGATATCAAGTTGGTGCAGACGGACAGGCCCCGTTCGCCACGTGGGGTTGCATCCAGGGTATCGGGATCCACCGTCTCCCAGACCTGGACATCTTCCATCAGGTGGAGAAAATAGCCATCTTCGCCTCCGGTGGCAGAACAAGCATAGCCGCCGGCTTGAGGTGCAGCTTCGGTGCAGCCATAGAACTCTACCAACCGGGCCGACCATAAATCCTCCAACTTTTCCCGCGTAGGGCCAATGGCCATGGACGGCTCACCGCCACAAAATAGTTTACTAACAGACGAGGCCGCGGGGTCTAGGTTCATATCCTGCATTACCCGACCAATGTACAAGGCATAGGATGGGGTGCAGCACAGGATGGTCGGCTTAAACCGGTTGATCATGCCAGCCCGCATGGCGCCGTCCATACCGCCGCCAGGAATCAAACCTATACCCATCTTGGCAAGGCCCATTTGCACACCCCAAGCCCAAACATGAGGGCCATAGCCGGTCATCATGTAGACTGTGTCGGCAGGGGTAAAGCCCATGGCGTGCATGGCACGGGCATTAGACCAAGCCCAAAGCTCACGGTCGATCTGGGAATAGCGGAAAATTCGCGGTGCACCTGTGGTGCCCGAGGTGGAAAATAGCATCCAGCCGCGGCGGCGCCAGATGTCGTCGGTCATGGTCGTATAATGGCCATATGGCGGCGCGGCCTCGGCATCCACAGTCATTTCGAATTTGTCCACCACGGGCCATTTGGCAAGATCTTCGACAGTGGCAATATCTGTCGGCGCAAGGTCGAGGCGGTCGAAACGATTGCGGTAAAAGGCGCTGTTTTCATAAAGGAACGGCGTGACGGCAGCGAGTTTCTCGTTTTGGATAGCGGTAAGCTTATCCCGGCTCGCGCCATCCAGTTTGGGCGACCACATGTTCGGGTCGGCAGCGGCATTGTCGTCATGCTTAAACTTTTCAAGGGTTGCCAGCCAGGTGTTGCGGGTCGTCATCGCCTTGTCCGTCATGTGGCTTCTCTTTCCCGCCGTTTAATTATCCCGATCCAGGGCGCGCCAGCCAATGTCGCGGCGGTAGAAGCCGTCCGGCCAGTCGATGGCATCCACCCCCTGATAGGCTCGGTCCCTTGCCTCTCGAATGTCAGCGCCCTGCGCCGTCACACCGAGCACCCGGCCTCCATTAGCTAACAACCTGTCGCCGTCTCGTACTGTACCCGCGTGCAGCACCGAAACGCCGATCGCCGCCTCCGCCGCCTCGACGCCTCTGATCTCAGAACCCTTGGCATATTCGCCGGGATAGCCCTTGGCTGCCATGACGACGGTGATCGCGGCCCGCTCGGACCAGGTGACTTCGTAGCCAGCCAATTGGCCCCTAGCGGCGGCTATCAGGGCTGCGAGCGGATCGCTTTGCCACCGCGCCAGCAGCACTTGGCATTCCGGGTCACCGAAACGGACATTGTATTCGATCAACTGTGGGCCCCGGTCCGTGATCATCAGTCCCGCATACAACACGCCCTTGAAAGAGCGGCCATCCTGTTCCATAGCCCGCATGGTAGGCAGGATAATGCGCTCCATGGTTTTTTGGCGCATTTCCTCTGTCATCACCGGCGCCGGGGAGTAAGCGCCCATGCCTCCGGTGTTGGGGCCCTTGTCGTCGTCGAATACTGCCTTGTGGTCCTGGGCCGTAGCTAGCGGCAGAGCGTTGCGCCCGTCGCACAAGGCGAAGAAGCTAGCCTCCTCCCCCACCATGAACTGCTCCACGACAATTTCCTTACCAGCATCGCCAAATTGGCCACCCAGCACATTCTCAGCCGCGCTTAGGGCTTCTTCCGTGGTTTCACAAACGATGGCGCCCTTGCCCGCCGCCAGGCCGTCCGCCTTAACCACGATGGGAGCTCCCCGGTCCTGGATGTAGGCCCGCGCCTCATCTATATCCTGAAAAACTCCATAAGCAGCGGTAGGAATGTTGTGTTTTCGGCACAGCGATTTGGTAAAAACCTTCGACCCTTCCAAAATCGCAGCCCGCCGGTTAGGCCCAAAAGCTAGAATGCCTTCTTGCTCCAGCCGATCCACTAGGCCGCCAACAAGGGGCACTTCGGGCCCGACGATGACAAAATCTACCGTCTCCCGGTGGCAATGGGCGACGATATCATCGAAATCCTCCACGCTGATATCGACACATTCGGCCAGGTTGGCGATGCCGCCATTTCCCGGGCAACAACTTAGCCGCGTCGCCAAAGACGACCGTGCCACCCCCCAACAGAGCGCGTGCTCCCGTCCCCCAGAACCGATGACCAAAACATGCATGCCATCTACGCCTTTCCTGTGTACTCAACCGCCACAAAATGTTCCTGGGTGTTGTATCATAGGTGTACAAACAGTTGATCAAGGTTTGTCATCTCATGGTCCAAAATTACTCGGACAACGTGCCTAATCTACCGGAATTCTCCGTGTCCGAGATTGCCGCTGCGGTGAAGCGCGCTGTGGAGGACAATTTTGGTTATGTGCGTATCCGGGGTGAAGTCTCAGGTTTTCTTGCAGCCCGCTCAGGCCATTTGTATTTTTCCCTGAAAGACGACAAGGCCATGATCGAAAGCGTGATCTGGCGCGGCACCGCCGGGAAACTGCGATTTCAACCAGAGGATGGCTTGGAGGTGATTTGTACCGGCAAACTATCCACCTACGCCCCGCGTTCGCGCTATCAACTGGTGGTCGATGCCATGGAGCCGGCGGGTGTCGGCGCCTTGATGGCATTGCTGGAGGAGCGGAGACAAAAATTAGCCGCCGAGGGCCTTTTCGCCGAAGAACGGAAGCAAGCTCTGCCGTATTTGCCCCAGGTGATCGGCGTCGTGACCTCGCCCACAGGCGCGGTGATTCGCGATATTCTACATCGCCTGCGTGACCGCTTTCCTTCCCACCTATTGTTATGGCCGGTGCTGGTTCAGGGCAAAGGAGCGGCAGAACAGGTGGCCGGTGCCATTCGCGGCTTTAATGCCTTGGATAATTCTTCCGTCCTGCCCCGTCCAGATCTGTTGATCGTGGCGCGGGGCGGTGGCTCCATGGAAGATCTGTGGGCCTTTAACGAAGAAGTCGTGGCCCGGGCCGCTGCCGACAGCGCAATTCCATTAATTTCGGCCGTTGGGCACGAAACCGACACCACCCTAATCGATTTTGTCGCCGATCGGCGGGCGCCGACTCCAACGGCAGCAGCGGAAATGGCCGTACCCGTGCGTTCAGAACTGGTTTCGGATGTATCGGATCTGGGCCGGCGCCTAGGCCTGGGCCTTCAGCGCGGCCTGTCCCAACGGCGTCGTGAATTGGGTGGTCTGACTCGGGGCCTACGTGGACCGCGAGAACTATTGGCCCTAGCCCGACAACGACTGGATGAGTGTGCAGAGCGACTACACCGTGCTCTACTGACGTTCGGAGGGGAAAAACGCACAGGTCTTATGGCGATCAGGTCACGCTTGCGGTTGGCCCTAGTTGCGGACCGGATCGATAGTAGTCAACGCGTCCTGGCCGAGTTCGACAGGCGTCTGTGCCGTGTTATGGAAATCCGTATCAAGGCCGATGGACTGCGACTGACGGGCCAGGGAAATCTATTGGGAAGTCTAAGTTTCGAGCGGGTTTTAGATAGGGGTTTTGCTATGGTGCGAAAGCAGAACGGTACCGTGGTTATAGCCGCCGCTAGCGCGGCGCCGGGGGATGCATTGGCCATCACCTTCCGTGACGGCGATGTAGCCGTAACGGTCGACGGCGCCGATGCTACGGCAAAACAAAAACTGCGAGCTAAGCGAAAATCAAGAGCCTTTACCAAAGGAAAAGCGAAAAACGGCGGCCAGGGAACGCTGTTTTGAGGTGCCTGGCTGCATTTTGTCTTCTCCTGCTAGCGCCTTTCACCACCTGGGCCGGGCCGCCAGCTTTTTCGGGTAATTTTACCCAAGGTGGCCTAGTATTCGGTCGCACCGAACCAGACACCAGAATTGAATTCGACGGGCGGGCGGTCCGGGTCAACAGGAGTGGCGACTTCATCTTTGGGTTTGGTCGTGACTTCCCGGCCAGAGCTAATTTGTATTGGACGCCCGCAAACGGGGCAAGGCAGGCGCTGGACTTGAGCATCAAGGCTAGAACCTACAAAACCCAGCGGATCGACGGCCTACCACCTAAAATGGTGACGCCGCCCCCATTTGTGGTGGAACGGATCCAGCGGGAAAACCAAGGTATCGCCGCCGTGCGCCAACTGGACAGCCCTGAACCTTGGTATGTCAGTGGCTTTGTCTTGCCCGCTGAGGGAGTTGTCAGCGGTGTTTACGGAAGTCAACGCATTCTCAATGGTAAGCCTCGCCGGCCCCACTACGGTCTTGACATTGCCAACCAGACGGGTACGCCTATCGTTGCCTCCACCGATGGCCACGTGGCCCTAGCCGAGGATGATCTGTATTATACTGGCGGCACAGTCATGCTGGACCATGGCCATGGCCTGACCTCGGTGTATTCCCATCTACAATCGGTCAGCGTGACAGTGGGCCAGTTCGTTCGCCAGAGTGAGCGGATAGGCACCTTGGGCGGCACGGGACGTGCTACTGGCCCCCATTTGGATTGGCGGCTAAATTGGTTTAATCAACGCCTGGACCCAGGCCTGTTGCTGGGTCTTATGCCGAAGCATTAGGTATTTTCATGGCCGAGTTAAATGAAGAACAAATTCAGCGCTACGCCCGCCACATAGTCTTACAGGAAGTGGGTGGCTTGGGGCAGGCCACCCTGCTGGACGCCAAAGTTCTGGTGGTGGGTGCTGGAGGTCTGGGTTCACCCATGCTGATGTACCTTGCCGCCGCCGGCGTAGGCACCATCGGCTTGGTGGACGACGATGAGGTTTCGCTGTCAAATTTGCAGCGACAGATCGCCCACGGCACGCCGGATATCGGTCGGGCCAAGGTAAACAGTGCCAAAGATCGCGCGGTGGCCCTTAACCCTGAGATAACATTCGTGCCGCATAGGACACGCCTGAATTCAGGCAATGTGATGGACCTCCTAACAGACTATGACATCATCGCGGACGGCACCGATAATTTTGATACCCGCTTTCTGCTCAACGATGCCTGTTTTCTGGCGGGAAAAACCCTAGTTTCGGCCGCTGTGCTGCGTTTCGACGGTCAACTTTCTACCTACAAGGCCTATTTAGGCCCACCGCACCCTTGTTACCGCTGCATTTTCCCTGAACCACCGCCCCCCGATGCCATCCCCTCTTGCGCCCAAGGCGGGGTCCTGGGAGCCATGGCAGGCGTCATGGGCGCCATGCAAGCAACGGAAGTACTAAAAGAAATTCTTGGTATCGGAGAAAGCATGTCTGGCCGCTTTCTGATCCACGACGGCTTAGCCGGGAAATTCCGGACAGTGAAAGTGAATCCCGACCCCAGCTGTGAATTATGTGGCAAGGCCGCGACAATTAAGGATTTGAGACCGGTAAGCCGGTCTTAGCCCGGTAACATGTCTTCGTCGATGATGCGATCAGGTGGTTTGTGGCCGTCGACAAAGGTGCGGATGTTTATCAGTACCTTTTCGCCCATATTGATACGCCCCTCAATGGTGGCGGAGCCCATGTGAGGTAGCAGTACCACATTGCCCAGGTCCAGCAGTTTCTTATTCACAGCTGGTTCATGTTCGAAAACGTCCAGGCCGGCACCTGCGATGCGGCCTTCGTGCAACAGGCGCACCATAGCATCCTCGTCGATCACCTCACCCCGCGCCGTGTTGACAATAAATGCCTGAGGTTGCAACAGTTGAAGACGCCGTGCCGACAATAGATGGTATGTAGCCGGGGTATGGGGACAATTGACCGAGATAATGTCCATACGGGAAAGCATCTGATCCAGGCTCTCCCAATAAGTGGCCTCCAGCCCGTCCTCGGTCGCTTCATCGATCCGGTGGCGGTTGTGATAATGAATTGACAGGCCAAAGGCCCGGGCCCTGCGCGCAACGGCGGTGCCGATGCGACCCATACCGATAATGCCCAATCGCTTGCCCCAGATGCGGTGACCCAGCATCCAGGTCGGTCCCCAGCCTTGCCATTCGCCGGCCCGCAGCACGCGTTCCCCTTCCGTCACGCGTCGGGGAACGGCGAGGATCAGGGCCATGGTCATGTCGGCGGTATCCTCTGTCAGAACGCCGGGCGTATTGGTGACAATTATGCCCCGTTCCCGCGCTGCATCGAGGTCAATATGGTCCCACCCTGTGCCAAACGAGGCTATCAGTTTTAGCCGTTCGCCCGAGTTGGCGATGACATCGGCATCGATGCGATCCGTTACCGTGGGCACCAGAACGTCGGTATGCTTCACCGCATTAACCAGATCCTCGTGGTTCATGGGATCGTCGGTCACGTTCAGGCGGGTGTCAAATAGCTCCATCATCCGCGTTTCAATCACGTCGGGCAGTTTGCGGGTTACGATGACCAAGGGTTTGGTTTGCGACATGGCTTCTCTCACGCAAGCAGGCAAGGGGTCGAAGGAATACTTTCCAGACGTCTCTACCAGACTGTGGTCTCAGGGACAAATGGCGGATCGACAAGTTGGGTTGACTAAGCTCCTTAGCAGTTGGCATAAGATGGGAATGACACTGCTCCGTTTGAAATTTGTTTTTCTAGTTCTGTGTCTGGCGCCGGCTATGGCCGCCCTGGCAACTGAAATGAAACTAGCTAAACCCAGACCTCCGGGCACCTCCGGCCTAACGATTCCCCGGTTTGTTTCCCTTGCCTCAGGCACCGTGCACATGCGGGCAGGGCCAGGCGTGCGCTATCCCATAACTTGGATTTATAAGCGTTTAGGCACACCATTGATGGTAATGGCAGAGCATGAATTTTGGCGTAAGGTGCGGGACGCAGAAGGCACAGAAGGTTGGATGCACCGTAGTCTATTATCGGGTCTCCGCACGGCGCTACTGCGCGGTACGGTAGCTGACTTGCACCAATTGCCTGACATGAAGGCACCGGTCATCTTGCAAGCCGAGCCTGGCGTGATCGGCAAGTTACTGAAATGCAGGAAATTCTGGTGTCAAATGGAACTGGGCGACACCAGGGCCTGGATACGCCGCTCAGCGATCTTCGGCGCCTTGGCGACTGAGCAATTTTAGAAATTAATAATTTTAAACTATCTATCCACTCCTCCAAACTTGCAGCCACTTCATGATACCCTTCGGTTGGCCCAGTTGAGGGAGAAATTGGATAGAAAATCGATGAATTTTGGAATTAGTCCACGAGAAAATACCTGGCCCCGCCTCCTTTACCCTAAGGCGGGACCGGATTTACTAACGAGTTCACTGCGGGTTTAGTCGCCTTCTGCTGCTTCCTCAACAATCTCCTTCCCAGTTTCCTGGTCAACCATTTTCATGGATAGGCGGACCTTGCCCCGGTCGTCGATGGCCAGGCACTTGACCCAGACTTCATCGCCTTCCTTGCAGATGTCATTCACAGTCTTGACTCGGTAGTTGGCCAATTCCGAAATATGGCAAAGTCCGTCCCGGGTGCCGATGAAGTTCACGAAAGCGCCAAAATCGACTACTTTAACCACCTTACCCCTGTAAATCTCGCCCACTTCAGGCTCGGCGATGATGCCAGTGATCCAAGTCACCGCGGCGTCAATGCTAGACTGATCCGGCGAGGACACACGGACTGAGCCGTCATCGGCGATGTCGATTTTGGACCCGGTCTCCTCCGTGATCTGCCTTATAACCTTGCCCCCTGTGCCGATAATCTCTCGGATTTTGTCGACGGGCACCTTCAACTGATGCACCTTGGGCGCGGTATCCTTCAATTCGCCGCGGTGCTCACCGATGGATTTGCTCATTTCACCCAAGATATGATTGCGGCCTTCATGCGCTTGCGCCAAGGCGTCCCGCATGATCCCTTCGGTGATGCCTGCGACCTTAATATCCATTTGCAGCGAGGTAACACCGTTCTCAGTGCCGGCCACTTTAAAATCCATGTCGCCCAGGTGATCTTCGTCCCCGAGGATATCCGTGAGAATAGCGTACTTATCTCCCTCCAGGATCAACCCCATGGCAATGCCCGCCACAGCCGCTTTCAAGGGCACGCCCGCATCCATCAAGGACAAAGATGATCCACAGACAGAGGCCATCGAGGAGGAACCATTGGACTCCGTGATTTCCGAGACTATGCGGATGGTATAGGGGAAATCGTCCTTGTTAGGCATTACCGCATGCATGGCCCTCCAGGCCAGCTTGCCGTGACCGATTTCGCGCCGGCCGGTAAAACCGAAGCGGCCCGCTTCACCCACGGAATAAGGTGGAAAGTTGTAATGCAGCATAAAATGCTGCCGATATGAGCCAGACAACGCGTCCATGATTTGCTCGTCATCCCCGGTACCCAAGGTGGTCACTACGAGGGCTTGAGTTTCGCCTCTGGTAAACAGAGCGGCGCCATGGGTGCGGGGCAGAACGCCCACCTGGCATTCGATTTGGCGCACGGTGCGGGTATCCCTTCCATCAATCCGGATTCCGTTCTCCAGGATCTGACCGCGAACAATATCTTTTTCCAACTTTTTCACCATGTCACCGACCGCACCGACATCAGGATCCTCGGCTAAAGTCTCTAAGGCCTTGTTCTTAGCAACCGCTAGCATGTTCGTACGTGTCTGCTTCACGGGCTCTGCGTATGCCGTACGAAGATCATTGCCAATCAAATCCGCAACCTTGATCTTGATCTTGGAATAATCTTCAGGAGGTTCAATGTCCCAGGGTTCCTTAGCGGCCACTTCGGCCAGTTCGATAATGGCCTGGATGACCGGTTGCATTTCCTCGTGGGCGAAAATTACGGCGCCCAACATGACATCCTCGGGCAGTTGATCGGCTTCCGATTCCACCATCATGACCGCGTCGGCCGTGCCCGCGACCACCATGTCCAGGTCGCTCGCTTCCAACTCGTCCAGGCGCGGATTTAGAACGTACTCGCCGTTGATGTAGCCTACCCGTGCGGCCGCGATGGGGCCCATGAATGGAATGCCCGATATGGTTAACGCAGCCGATGCGCCGATCAAGGCCGGAACATCTGGGTCGTTCTCCAGATCATGGCTCGTCGTGGTGCAGATAATCTGGGTTTCATTGCGGAAGCCATCCACGAACAGGGGTCGGATCGGCCGGTCGATCAGGCGCGAGGTCAATGTTTCTTTTTCAGACGGTCGGCCTTCACGTTTGAAAAAGCCGCCAGGGATCTTACCTGCGGCATAGGTCTTTTCCACATAGTGAACGGTCAGAGGAAAGAAATCGATGCCTGCGCGAGCTTCTCGCGCGGCGACGGCGGTGCAGAGCACGGATGTATCTTCATAACTGACCATGACGGCACCGTCGGATTGGCGGGCAACGTGGCCGGTTTCCAGGACCAACTTACGCCCGCCCCACATCAATTCTTTACGATGAATTTCAAACATTTGGTTCTCTCTTTCTCCTTAGCCATGCCAGCCTTTTAGTTATATCAATTGTCCAGGACCTTTCCCGGACGCGCATGGCCATGCTTACCTTCAGTTCTGTTTTTGCCATATTACTTTATAGATCATGAGTGTCGTCAAATCTGATATACACTCGCCAGTTCTGCGCGGCCTGAAAGGTTACGCAGAGGCTCAATCTTGGTAAGCCTGTATCAGCCTGGGGTACTAATTAACGGCGTAGGCCCAACCGCTTGATCAGGGCATCGTAGCGAGCCTGATCATTGCGCATCAGGTAGTCCAACAACCGGCGCCGACGGCTAACCATTTTCAACAATCCGCGGCGGGAATGGTTGTCTTTCTTGTGCTCCTTGAAATGTTCGGTCAAGGTAAGGATACGTGAGGTCAAAATCGCAACCTGCACTTCCGGTGAGCCCGTGTCGCTTTCTGATTGCTTAAATTCGCCGATTAATTCGGTCTTTCGTTCAGCCGTAATCGACATCAAATTCTCCTATTCGAAACAAATTCTTACAAATTGAAAACGCGAACCGGGCGAACTTCCCCAGCCCGAATTTTGGCCAGTGCCACCGGCCTGCCCTCGGCCGTTGCATAAATGGTACCCTCAACGCTATGCTGAACCCGGATGGCCTGTCCAAAACGTAGACGGTCGGCCTCCGGACCAGTCACAGGCACCGCCGGGATGTCGGCCAGCGCAGCCTCGACCGGCAAAAGCAGATCGTCGAGCGCCCCCTTATGACCCATGTCTTCAAGTTTATCCAGCAAAAATGCAACCGATTCGTCAAACGGTCCAACGCGGACTCGGCGCAGTTCGCTGACATGACCCAGGCAGCCCAAATGTCGACCCAGATCCCGTGCCACGCCACGTACATAGGTGCCTTTGCCGCAAATCATTTCCAACACCGCGTGGTCTGTGTCAGGACATGTAAGTAGGGTCAGTTCGTCAATCATGATTAGCCGTGCCTTCAGCTTGGGCACATCGCCACTTCTTGCCAGATCATAGGCCCGAGTACCACCAACCTTGATGGCGGAGTAGATAGGGGGCACCTGTTCGGTCAAGCCGGTGAATAGGGGTAGGGTGTCTTTGATTTGATCAGGCGTCGGCCGATCCTGGCTTTCGCCCACAATCTGACCCTCGGCGTCGTCGGTATCTCGCTCCTCCCCCCAATGGATTGTAAAGCGGTAGGCCTTTTTTCCGTCCATGGCAGCAGAGACCACCTTTGTCGCCTCGCCCATAGCGATTGGCAGAATACCCGTAGCCATGGGATCAAGTGTGCCGGCATGGCCGGCCTTGGCGGCGTTAAAAGCCCAGCGTATCTTGCCCACTGCCTGGGCGGAAGTCATGCCAAGGGGCTTGTCCAAGACAAACCAGCCGTGCACTGGTCTACCGCGTCGTTTACGTCCCATTATCCCCGTCCTTGGACGCCAGCGTCAAATTTGGGGCGACATCGTTACGCCGCAGCAGTTGCTGGATATGGTCGGCGTTGTCAAAGCTGTCATCGATGCGGAATTTTAGCCGGGGCGAAAACTTAAGGTGCACGCGGCGCGCCACCTGTCCGCCGACCCAGCGACCCACCTTATTTAGTGCAGCCAAGACTTTGTCTGCATCCTGCCCTCCCAGGGGCAGGATATAGCAGGTGGCCTGACGGAGGTCGGGACTCATGGCCACCTCAGTGACCGTTATGGAGATGCCCGCCAAGACCTCATGATGAATCTCTTCACGGGTCAAAACCTCCACTACAACATGGCGGACCAATTCTCCGGCGCGTAGTTGCCGTTGCGACGGCACACCCGTCCCGTGGCGAGAATTTTGACTGCCCGAGCTGCGATGACTAGCCATTATGCAGCTTCCAATAACAAGAGAGGTCGCCGCGCAGATTGAAACGGCCTAGGCTGTCATTTCCTCGAAAGCGGAACTTCATGTTGATACCTGTAAACATTATATCCTCGATCAACGGCATCGCCATTACAAACTCAGTTTGGATTGACCAATTCGGCAGGGACGACAATTTGAACCGCAAAAACAGAAAAGGTTATGCCCCTTACAGTGAGCGCTGGACTTCCTCAACCTCGAAGAACTCGAGCTGATCGCCGGATTGAATATCTTGATACCTATCCAAGGAAACACCGCATTCGTTTCCCTCTCGTACTTCGTTGGCATCATCCTTGAAACGCTTCAAAGACGTCATGCTGCCGGTATGGATCACCACGTTATCCCGCAGCAATCGAACCTTCGCCTTCCGGCGTGCAAACCCGCTATTGATGCGGCAACCGGCGATCATGCCTAGTTTTGAAATATTGAAAACCTCCAGGACCTCCGCGCCGCCGATGATCGTTTCCTTGATCTCTGGATCCAGCAAGCCGCTCATCGCCATTTTCAAATCATCCACCAATTCATAGATGATTGAATAATAGCGAATTTCGATGTTTTCCTGACGCGCCATTTCCTTGGCCTGAGGATTGGCTCTAACATTAAACCCTATGACCACTGCGTTCGAAGCACGAGCCAAGTCGATATCCGACTCGGTGATCCCGCCAACACCAGCGTGCAATACTTGGGCCTTGACTTCATCGTTGCCCAGGCTGTCTACGGCAGCGGTGATCGCTTCCAGCGAGCCGCGTACATCAGCCTTGAACAGTAATGGAAATTCCTTGACGTCGCTGGTCTTCAGGTTGGAGAACATTTCCTCTAACGTGCCGCGAGTGCCGGCCGTAGCCCGTCGCTCTCGCTCCAGCCGTTGACGGTAATTCGAGATTTCGCGGGCACGTGCCTCGGTTTCCACAACGTTGAACTCGCCGCCAGCATCAGGCGCACCGTTTAGGCCTAGTACTTCCACAGGCATGGATGGCATCGCCTCATCAACGTTGTTGCCATGGCTATCCAACAACGCGCGCACTTTACCCGATTGCGAGCCCGCAACAAAAATATCCCCAATCCGCAACGTACCGCGCTGTACTAGCACGGTGGCCACGGCGCCTCGGCCCCGATCCAATTTAGCTTCAACCACGACGCCTTCGGCCGACCGTTTGGGATTTGACTGTAACTCAAGCAGTTCGGCCTGCAACAGTATAACCTCTTCCAGGCCGTCTAGATTGTGTTTCTGGATCGCGGAAACTTCTACCACCTGCACATCGCCTCCCATCTCTTCCGGGATGACTTCGTACTGCAGTAGTTCCTGTTTCACTTTATCGGGATTGGCATCGGGCAGGTCCATCTTGTTGATAGCCACGATCAAAGGTACGTTCGCGGCCTTGGCATGGTTGATAGCCTCGATGGTTTGCGGCATGACGCCATCATCCGCCGCGACCACCAAAACTACTAAATCAGTGACCCTGGTCCCGCGCGCGCGCATAGCAGTAAAAGCCGCATGGCCCGGCGTATCGATAAACGTAATCTTGCCACCTGTGGCCGTTGTCACCTGGTAGGCACCAATATGTTGTGTAATGCCGCCAGCTTCCCCTTCCACCACGTCCGATTCACGGATAGCGTCCAGCAGCGACGTCTTGCCATGATCAACATGACCCATCACGGTAACCACCGGGGCCCGGGATTGAAGATCACCTTCACTATCGATAGCGCCCTTCAAGCCAATTTCAACGTCTGCTTCGGCAACACGGCGCAATTTGTGTCCAAACTCAGCGACCACTAGTTCCGCCGTGTCCGCGTCAATGGATTGATTGACCGTAACCATGACCCCCAGGCCCATGAGCGAACGAACCACGTCAACGCCACGTTCGGCCATACGGTTGGCAAGTTCCTGAACAGTGATCATTTCCGGCACTACCACTTCACGAACAATCTTGGTTTGGTTTTCGGCGTTCTCTGCGGCCAATTTCTTGCGCCGTTCGCGTTCCCGCCGAATAGACGTCAAGCTGCGCACCCGGTCCTCTCGATCCGCCAGAGCTTCGGTAACTGTGATGCGACCGGCCCGGCGTCGCGGTTCAAGGCGGGTTCGTGGTTGTTGTTTCGGTTTTTCGTCAGTGCGCCTCTCGGTTCGACGTTGGCCAGCAACGGAGCTTCCCGAAGTCGACCTCTTTCCACCCAGGTCGCCTAAAGTGGCGGCTTCCACCGCGACCTTAGATTCCTTCTCCGTCAGCTTTCGGGCGGCCTCTTCCTCTGCCCTGCGCCGCGCCTCTTCTTCGGTCTTCTTCCGCTCTTCCTCCTCACTACGTCGAGCGTCGGCCGCCTCTCGTTCCGATGCCAGCCGCGTGGCTTCCT
>CAJWZI010000002.1 GCA_913049615.1 uncultured Alphaproteobacteria bacterium
CCGGAGCAGTCGACCTCGGCCATCGTGGTGCATCACCCTCAGGCAAAATATTTCAGCGTTTAAGGCCATTGTGCGCGGGTTTGATGCTGCCCCATTATTTTTGAACTAATTCCTTGTTTTTGGTGGAATGCCATGAAGAATTTTCTGGTGCGCTGGATTATTTAACATGGCCTGCTGGCGCTTTCTGGAGGCGACAAAAGCGGTGACGCCGACCACAAGGCTGAAAAATCACAAAATTTTTCATTGCCGTCCAAAATCAATCTTCGAGGAATTCTCGGGTCTGTTCGATGGCTTCAGCCAAGCCTAGGCGTTGCACCTCTAAACCTTGTGGGAAGGCTGTGGTCAGGCGCGTGGGCAGCATTCCGTCCAGCATTATAAACACGCCCTTGTCATCAGCCCGGCGAAGAAGACGTCCGTACGCCTGCTTCAGGCGCAAACGGGCAATCATGTCGTCATAGCCTCTGCCAAACGCCTTTTTTCGTGCGCGGTGCAGGATATCTGGCCGGGGCCAGGGCACCCGGTCGAATACAATGAGGCGCAGAGACCGGCCTGGCACATCGACGCCGTCTCTGACCGCATCTGTACCTAGCAGGCAGGCGTCCTCCTCTGCCCGGAAAATATCTACTAGGGTGCCGGTGTCCATGGCGTCCACATGCTGTGCGAGGATAGGAATGCCTGCCGCGTCCAGAGGCTGGATGATTTTCTCATGTACGGCACGTAGACGTTGAATTGCGGTGAATAGGCCGAGTGCTCCACCACCCGCGGCTAAGAATAATTCTCGATAGGCCGCTGCAACGTCGTTGGGCCGGTTACGGTTTACGTCTCCTACGATCAATATTCGCGTCGCAGTCGGGTAATCAAAGGGGGAGGGCAGGCTTGTTCGTTCTGCAGGTAGGGCTACGTGCAAGGCGCCCGTGTGAACTTCTGCCGAACGCCAGTCATCCGGTGCCTCAGGGGGATTGTCCCTCAAGGTTGCAGAGGTGATGACCACACCATGGGCTTGACGCAATACCGTCTCAGCAAAGGGTTGCGAGGGGTCGACCCAATGACGACGCATGCCAATGTCACGGTCCTGTCCGCCGATGCGTTCGATGGCAAACCAATCCACGAAATGCTCTGGCGTTTTCTGGCCCAGGTCCAAGAGCATGGCGCGCCAAGCCTGTAACATACCTGCCCGCTGTCTTAGGCTACGGGTAGCGGCTTCGATGCGCAGGCGAGTGGGTGTATCCAAATTTTCCGCCTCCTCATTCAGTCGCGTGATTAGATAGCGGACAAGTTCCATCAAAGGTAGGCGCAGAGATTCCAAGGCCGCCGCAGTCTCGCTGGCGGCCTGTAACAGATCACCGTCTAGCTCCTCAACGGAGACTTCCAGACTATAGGGGGATCGGATGTCGTCCACGCGCGCTAACACCATGTGGTGGACCTTGGCTAAAAAAGTTTCCATGGGGCCGCGTGGGTTGTTCTCTATCGCTCGGTTTAGCCAACCCGGTGCGGCCAGAGCCTGGGCCGTGCGCAGGACGTTTTTCTGAACCAATAAGCTATCGTTATCGCTAATTAGATCGCCAATGCGTGCCTCCAATCCGCGGGTACGTCGACTTCGACGTGAATTGGCTTCTGAGCCCAGCAGCCAGCGCCGTAGTTCCGCTCCCTCACTGCCTGTGGCATGGGCGGCGAAGGTGCTGTCGGCAGCGTCGAAGACATGATGCCCCTCGTCAAAAATATAACGAAGGGGAAGTTGCCCGCTATCCGCCTCGAGCACAGCGCGGGTCATTACCAAGGCATGGTTTGCTACGACAATTTCTGCGTTCATGGATTCATGTCGGCTGCGTTCGATAAAGCATTTGGAATAGTGCCGGCAGGCGGAGTAGATGCATTCGCCCCGATGATCCGTCAGGGTGGCAATGGTGCCGGCACCGAAAAGTGTGGCCAGCCAACCAGGGAAGTCGCCGCCCACCATGTCGCCATCCCTTGTATGTTCCACCCAGCGTGCAATCAGGCCGAGTGCCACGGAACGGCTAGGGTCGGTGCCTGAGGCTTTGGTCGCCTCTTCAAAATTCAACAGACACAGGTAATTTTCCCGGCCCTTGCGTATCACAACGTTACGTTTCTTTTGCGCCGGGTCGGGATACAGTCGATCCAATTCGCCATCGATTTGCCGTTGCAGGTTCCGCGTGTAGGTGGACAGCCAGACAGTGCCACCGTTTTTGCGAGCCCAAAGGCTGGCCGGCGCAATATAGCCCAGCGTCTTGCCCACACCGGTTCCGGCTTCTGCGAGGACTAGACGGGGCATTTCGGCTTCTTGCCGCGGCGTGAATGCGACGGATGTGGCGGCGGCATAAGCGAACTGCTGCGGCCGACTTTCCGCGCCGGCACCGATCAATTCTGCCAATTTTTCCTGTGCTTCATCTGGTCCAATGGCGTAGTCAGAGGGCGGCGGTGGAACCGGCCCATACTCCCGCTCTGGCAAACATTGCCAAGCCGCTAACGCTGCGCCCGTGCTCTCTTCCGGCCTGCCGAGGGCGGTTAGAACGGGCGGGCCCCATCGCCAGCCTCCCTGGGTCAGAGTAAAGGCGATGGCGCCTAATCGCTCGCGATTTTCCTTTGCTGCGGACAATTCGTTCAAGAGAGAATTAGTTGCTTTTAGCAAGGTAAAAGCCGCTTCCACAGCATCGCTCGGCGGCGAAAGGTCCATTGCAGCAGCCAAGCCGCCCGGAGTGGGCAAACAGAATTGGGCTGGCCGGACGAAGGCAAACAGTTCCAACACATCGTAGGCCGCCAGTGCCTTCGCCTCTAACCGCCTGGCGGTGGAGGTGGCGTGGCTGACAATGGGGGCCTCTTTTCTTGTTCTGGTCATAGCTGCTGCACCAGTCATTTCCTCAACCTCGCCGTCGGCGCTTAACCAGATGGTTAGGCGCGGGCCGGCTACCATGGCGGGGGCGGAGAACGATTGAGAGGTTAGGGTCATGGGGCTAGATCATAGGACTTTGCAGGGCTGCTCACCACCGGTTGACGTGGCGCGCGTTTTGTCTAATGTCCCGCTCCGCAAGAAGGGAGCGCCCTTACAATGAAATCCGAGCTCGCAAAAGATAATAAAGCTTGGCCCTTTCAAGAGGGGAGTTCTCTGTTGAAACGGGTCAATAACAAGACGCCGGACAAGGGTCATGTTCTGTTTGAGACGGGTTATGGTCCATCGGGTCTGCCCCATATCGGCACCTTTGGCGAGGTGGCGCGCACCACAATGGTGCGCCGGGCGTTCGAGGAGCTGTGTGACATCCCGACCCGGTTGGTGGCGTTTTCCGATGATATGGATGGCATGCGCAAGGTGCCTGACAACGTTCCCAATCAGGATATGCTGGCTCAGTTCCTGGAAATGCCCCTGTCAAAGGTTCCGGATCCCTTTGGTACCCACGACAGTTTTGGAGCCCATAACAATGCGCGGCTGCAGGCATTCTTGGATCAGTTCGGTTTTGACTATGAATTCGTATCGTCGACGGATTGTTACCAATCTGGCCAATTCGATGAAGCCTTGCTGGCTGTCTTGCGTGCATACGACGAAGTCATGGGGGTCATCCTTCCCACATTAGGTGCTGAACGCAGGGAGACCTACAGCCCATTTCTGCCCGTCTGTCCAGAAACGGGTAAGGTGCTGCAGATCCCTATTATCGAAAAGAATTTGGACGTGGGTACGGTGGTTTACGAAAACCAGGCTGGCAAAAAAGTAGAAGTTCCCATTACTGGCGGGCATTGCAAGCTGCAATGGAAGGCGGATTGGGCTATGCGCTGGTTTGCCCTGGGTGTGGATTACGAAATGTCGGGTAAGGATTTGATCGAATCTGTGAAGCTGTCGTCCAAGATTTGCCGCATTCTTGGGGCTAGTCCGCCAGAAAGCTTCACTTACGAGCTGTTTTTGGATCATGAAGGAAAGAAAATTTCGAAGTCCGTCGGCAACGGAATAACTATTGACGAATGGTTGCGGTACGCTTCACCGGAAAGCTTGTCTTTGTACATGTTCCAGCAGCCGCGACGGGCTAAGCGTCTATATTTCGACGTCATTCCTCGCGCGGTGGATGATTATTTGCGGTTTTTGGAAGGCTTCTATTGCCAGGAGGAAGCGGAAAGGCTTGCCAATCCAGCCTGGCATATACACGGTGGCCAACCACCCAAGGAAGGCGTGCCTGTTACATTCGCCCTATTAATGAACTTGGCCAGCGCTTGCAATTCTGAGGACCCGGAAGTGTTGTGGGGCTTCATCTCCCGTTATGCTCCAGGCGCGGACCGTGATGGCCATCCCATGTTGGATGCACTGGTTGGCTATGCCATCAACTATTATCGGGATTTCGTGAAGCCTCATAAACAGTATAGAGACCCAACAGACAAGGAGCGGGCAGCAATGGAAGACCTGCTGACTGTTCTGGAAGATATGGAGCCAAACTTGTCCGGTTCGGATATCCAGAATCAGGTCTACGAGATTGGTAAGGTACATGAATTTGAAAATTTGCGGAGCTGGTTCAAGGCTCTATACGAGGTCTTGTTCGGGCAAAGCCAGGGGCCGCGTTTTGGATCTTTTGCCGCCCTTTACGGCGTTGACGAAACGGCAGCCCTTGTGCGGCGTGCATTGGCGGGGGATGATTTGACCGCAGAATAAAAATGCAAGGGAGGCACGCTAAATGCAGGAATTGGCTACGGGCTATGGTTTGATCGAAGGTCCCGTTTGGGATGAAAAACGCGGTTTAATCTATTCAGACGTCATCAATGGTGGCGTATTTTGCATCGGACTGGATGATTCGGTTAGTCAGATCATTGAGCACCGTCGCGGCATTGGTGGCATGGCCCTACATGAGAATGGTGGTGTCGTGGTTTCGGGACGAAATATCGCCCTGAAACCGGCGAATGGAGCCGATACCCAGGTCTTGTTGCCGAATAATCCCGAAGGCGGCTGGATTGGTTTCAACGATATTACGACGGATGCCAAGGGACGCATCTACGCAGGCGCCCTTTCATTCCATCCCGTAGGTAGCGACGAGGTGCCTAAACCCGCCGATTTGTTTCTGATCGACCTGGATGGTAGTGTACGCAAGGTGGGTGGTGATGTGATGCTCACCAACGGCCTGGGTTTCTCTCCCGACGGTGCAAAATTGTATCATTCTGAATCCCGACGGGACCGCATACGCGTCTATGACGTAGAGGAAAACGGGGACCTAAGTTCCCATCGTACTTTCGCAGAAACAGGCGATGTTACACCGGACGGTCTGGCCGTCGCGGTGGATGGTAGCGTCTGGGTCGCTATGGCCGATGGCGGCCGTGTGGATGTGTTCGAACCTGATGGAAGTCTTCGCCGTTCCATTAAGTGCGCTCTACCCATGGTAACCTCTGTCTGTTTCGGAGGAGCGGATCTGATGGATCTGTATGTGGTTACGGGTAGCCGTGGGACGGATCGGGACGACGCCGGCACGGTGTTTCGCACCCGTGCCGATGTAGCCGGATTGCCTCTAGCCCCGGCGGCGATAGCAATTGGTTAGGGAAACGGTTCTTTATCTTCCCGTAAAAGAATTTCTGGAGGCGCGTGGTTACACCGTCAAGTCAGAGGTCCAGGACTGTGACGTCGTGGCGGTCAAGGACGAAGAACCAGTCGTTGTCGTGGAATTGAAACTGACTTTTTCCATGGATCTGGTGCTGCAAGGAATTCAACGTCAAAATATTACCGATGACGTGTATGTCGCCGTGCGCGCGCCTGACACCCTGGCCAAGCATCGGAATTGGCGGAGCCGACAGCGGGACTACAAGAAACTTTGTCGCAGGCTGGGCCTGGGACTTATGATCGTGAACCCAGATACGTCGCGGGAACGAAATGTGAATGTGCTAGTAGATCCGGGACCCTATGTGCCGCGAAAAAGTAAACGGCAGAAAACCCGGTTGATGTTGGAATTCGCTAAACGAACTGGCGATCCCAACACAGGCGGGTCAAATCGTACCCGCATTATCACTGCCTACCGCCAAGACGCCCTGCGCTGTGCTATGGCTTTGAACCGCCAAGGCAGTCTCAAGGTGGTCGATATACGAGCCGCCACAGGCGTAGAAAAGGCTGGATCAATTCTGCAAAGAAACCACTACGGTTGGTTTGAGCGTATAGGAAGGGGTGTCTATCGACTATCAGAAGCGGGTGGAGAAAGCCTTACATCGTTTAGCCATATCCTTACGGAGATCGATGGAAAAACATAATCATAGATCTATTTCAGAGCGCATGGACGGCTGCCGTGTGCGCTACCGGCAATCCTTCTAGTCGTATTCCGTAGCGACAACGAAATTCTTAAACCTTGGCGGCAGTTTTCATGTGCGCGGCGTCAGTAAGGGAAGAATAACGTTGCGCGATGGGTATCAGAGGGTGCTGGGTCGGGAGGGGTGCGTAGCTATAATAGCTGAAAACTTTTAGAGGGAGAGGGATAATGGGTGCAGACGAATTCCACATTGAGCCTTGTGATCTTGGCACCTACGGTAATGGCCTCATCCGCCCCGAGTGCGTGCTATGCCTGTCTGATGGCACGGTAATAACGTCGCACGCCCAAGGTGGCGTGAGCGTGATCGCTGCCGGAAGAGATCGTAGGGATATTCTTGGCCCGCGCGATGATTTACCGGCCGTCGTGACCAATGGTTTTGCCCTGACAAAAAAGGGTGATTTTCTGCTAGCAGACCTACACGGGGAGGGTGGCGGCGTCTGGAGACTAACCTTAGATGGTCAAGTTAGCCCATTCTTGTTGGAGATTGATGGCGCACCCATACCACCAACTAATTTTGTTGGAATTGACCACAAGGACCGTGTCTGGATCACCGTTTCAACGCGCCATGACCCTCGCGCCTTAGCCTATCGCGATGATGTGGCGGACGGTTTCATTATCTTGGTGGATGAAATGGGTCCACGGCTCGTTGCTGACGGGGTGGGTTATACTAACGAGGCAATCGTAGATCCATCCGGCGATTGGTTGTTCGTCAACGAAACCATGGCACGACGGACGTCCCGGTACCGGATCACGGGAAAAGGCCTGGGCCCCAGGGAAACCTTCATCGAATATGATGCCGGCACATTTCCCGATGGTTTGGCGTTCGACGAAGAGGGAGCGTTTTGGATGACTTCGGTGGTGTCAAACCGTGTCATTCGTGTCACGACCGATCGCCAAAAACATGTAGTGATCGAGGAAAATGATCCTGAGAAATTGGCTGAAGTGGAGAAGGCCTTTCAGGCCGGACAAATGGGCCGGGAACATCTTGATAATATCCAGACGGAGATTATGCAGTCCATCTCTTCCATTGCTTTTGGTGGACCCGGTCGCCGAACGGCATATCTCGGCAATCTTTTGGATACTAAGCTGTATACCTTCGATAGCCCGATAGCGGGTTATGCTCCTTCTCATTGGGGCATTCGTCTATGAGCAACAACAAAATAATAGAATCCCCAATTTTTCTGGGTGATGCCATCCGTTTGCCAGCCTCCAAATCTACCCTTGGGAAGGATCCGAGGATCGCGGCATGTAAATGGATTGAAGAGGCGCAGGAGAATGCAAATTTCGCTGGTCAGGTAAGAATTTTTGATTCAGGCGGCCCGTGTAAGTTTGTCAGTTTTTTGGTCGAAAATTTGCGAGCCGCCTAGGTAATGCCGGTGCGCGTGGCAGTTGTTGGTGCAGGATATTTTGCCCAATTCCACCAGGAAGCCTGGGCACGGTTGCCGGGCACGAAACTTGTGGGGATTGCTGACCTGGACGGAGAAAAGGCGGCGAACGCTGCCGCGAAATTCGGCGTGCCCGCTTTTTCAGACCATGAAGAATTATTCGATGTGACTAAACCGGATCTTGTCGATATTGCGACACCGCCGGCCTCTCATCTAGAACTTGTTAAGGCCGTGGCGGTTCGGGGGCTGCCTGCGATTTGCCAAAAGCCTCTTGCCCCTACACTCGAGGTGGCGCAGGAAGTGGTGGCGACGGCGGAAAATTCGGGAACCTTATTAGTGGCGCATGAGAACTTTCGCTTTCAACCCTGGTATCGGGAAATGCGCTGCCTGATTAGCAATGGACGATTGGGCAATCTGCACGGTGTGTCGTTCCGACTGCGCCCCGGAGATGGCCAGGGGCCCTTGGCTTATCTCTCACGTCAACCCTATTTTCAGCATATGGCGCGGTTTTTGGTGCATGAGACTGCGATCCATTTTATTGATACTTTTCGCTTTCTATTGGGCGAGGTCTCGGGCGTGACGGCCCGTCTGCGCCGTTTAAATTCTCATATTGTGGGGGAGGACGCGGGCATAATTGTCTTCGATTTTGCCACCGGACAGACTGGTTTGTTTGACGGCAACCGTTTGAATGAACACGTAGCTGAAAACACCCGGTTGACCATGGGTGAAATGTGGCTGGAGGGTTCAGCTGGGGTGCTGCGCCTGGACGGATGCGCTCGTTTATGGTGGAAACCTCAGGGTGGGAAAGAGGCGCTGCATCCATACAGCTGGCCGGACACAGGTTTTGCCGGCGACAGTGTCCATGCGCTGCAAGCACACGTGATTTCGCATTTGCGCGATGGTACTTATCTGGAAAATTCGGCGCGGGAATACCTTCGCAATATTGAGATTGAGGAAGCAGTCTACCGCTCTGCCAAGGAAAATCGCCACGTTCCATTATAATGAAGTACGTTAATTAGTGGCTGAATCTTGAATTTTGTAAGAAGTCAAAACAACAAGACTTGATCACGAATAGAGCGTCAATCTTCAAAGCTGGCGTCGCTCCGGATCAAGGATAAGAATTCGCGTCGTGTGGCAGAATTTTCGCGGAAGGCGCCTAACATGCGTGAGGTGGCAAGCGCTGCACCAGGTTTGTACACGCCGCGGGTAGTCATGCATTGGTGCGAGGCCTCGATCATCACGGCTACGCCCAAGGGTTGTAGCACTTCCTGAATAGTATTGGCAATTTGAGCCGTCATTTTTTCCTGGATTTGCAAGCGCTTGGCATAAACTTGTACTAGGCGGGCCAGTTTGGAAATGCCCACCACCCGGTGGTCTGGTAAATAGGCGATATGGGCCCGGCCCAGGATTGGTGCCATGTGATGTTCGCAATGGCTTTCAAAACGTATATCCCGTAACAAGACCATTTCGTCGTAACCTTCGACTTCCTCGAAGGTGCGCTGCAGAATTTCTACCGGGTCGTCGTGATAGCCTGTAAAAAATTCCTCATAGGCTCGAACTACGCGTTCGGGCGTGCCGACTAGGCCCTCACGATCTGGGTCGTCGCCGGCCCAGCGTACCAGGGTGCGGACGGCTCCCTCTGCCTCTTCTCGGCTGGGGCGACGTTCCTGCGCGGCTCGGCGTTCAGCGGCTAAAGATTCCGCCAGATTCAATTCTGGACCAAAATTTTTTTTCTGTTCGTTCATTGTCTAGCCTTCATATAGATTCTGTCAATGTAGGCACGCTGGCGAAAAGAACAAGGGTCATGCGAGACCACCGGCCTCGCTGATAAAACCAGCCACCATATCCAATCCCTCGAGGGTCTTTAAATTCGTGAAGACAAATGGCCGTTCGCCCCGCATACGCAATGTATCTTGGCGCATAATTTCTAGATCTGCGCCGACCAACGGGGCGAGGTCGATCTTATTGATCACCAGTAGGTCTGATCGGGTGATGCCTGGCCCACCTTTTCGTGGAATTTTCTCGCCTGCCCCTACGTCGATGACATAGATAGTCAGATCCGCAAGTTCAGGGCTGAAAGTAGCTGCTAGGTTATCGCCGCCGGATTCAATCAAGCAAATTTCTGCAGACGGAAAGGCGCTGCTCATCTGGGCTACTGCGGCTAGGTTGATGGAGGCGTCCTCCCGAATTGCCGTATGTGGGCAACCGCCGGTTTCCACTCCCATAATTCTTTCCGCCGGCAGGGCCCCGCTGCGGGTTAATATCATCTGGTCTTCTTTGGTATAGATATCATTGGTGATCACTACCATGTCCCGTTCACCGCTCATACGCCGGCATAAGGCCTCCAACAACGCTGTTTTTCCGGAACCCACGGGTCCGCCGACACCTACGCGCAATGGCCCGTGATCTGATGAATGATCTGCCACAGTTCTCATGATCGAAATAACCTCGTATATTGGGTTTCGTGTTGCATGCTAGTCCAGTCCACCATCACTGCGGCGGAGCCGAGATCTTCGATAGACGCCTTCATCGCCATGGCCGCAACCTCGATCACCACATCCTCCAGTTCAGCTTGTGCTATTTGAGCATCAGTTTGCCCGATAGGCGCCAGACGTACGGCGGCACTGATTAAATTGGCTAACCAGGCCTGCAAATGCAGATGTAATGACGCCTCTGTACCGATGCCGTGGGCCTTGCAGGCGATGGCCAGGGCGATGGCCAAAGTTGGCGGTCCTGGGAGGCAATTTAATTCCTCGTGAGGCCAAGCTTTTTGCACCATCTGAAGAAAGGCTTTCCCCTGGGAGAGGCTTTCCAAGGCCAACTCCTGGGTCGAAAAGGACGCGCCAGCTAATTCGACGATCTCCCGAAATTCATCACCTTCGGCATTTAAGGCTGCGACCAGAATTATAGCTTCGTTGCGGCCGCTCCCGTGGCGTAGATCGGCGTCTAGCCAGTCGATCAAAGTAAACCGATCGTGCACCAAACCAGCTTCGACGGCATATTCAAGGCCATGGGAATAGCTGAAGGCGCCAATGGGGAAGCTGGGTGACAGCCAGCTTTGCAGGCGCAGCAGCTGATGGTGATCAGTGATCATGCCTGTGATCCGACGAAGGGATGTCATAGGCGCCACCTTCGGGCTGAAACGGAGCGCAGATTTGCGCCACCTGAGCACCCATTCCTCGCACCATGCCTTCGATTACGTGGTCGGGGCGTATAAGCAAGCGTTCCGTGTTTAGATCCGTAGGCAAGTGCCGGTTACCCAAATGCCAGGCCATGCGCAAAAGGGCCAAGGGTGTGGTGCAGCGAATTTCTAAAAGCGGCTCTGGTGCGGCGTGGACGGCAAGCCAACGGCCATCGCTGACCTGCAGGCCATCTCCGTTTGCCATCGCGATGGCCTTGGGCAAGTCCAACAAGATGTCCTCGCCGCCGTCCGTACACAGACGAATGCGTCGGCGATGCCGGTTATCGAAGTTTAAGGTCACACCATCCTCGGCTAATTCGGACGGCCAATCGTCGCGGGGAAAATGGGCAATGGCACGTTCCATAGTCGTCTCCTAGTACATGAAGTAGCGCTGGGCCATTGCCAGTACTTCCGCTGGTTCGCAGGTTAACAATTTGCCGTCCGCGTGCACTTCATAGGTTTCCGGATCCACCTCAATTTTGGGCAATGAATTGTTCAAAATCATGGCACCTTTGCCGATGCCGCCACGTGTGTTGCTGACTGGCAGCACTCGCTTGGACAAGCCATATTGTTCCCCCACACCAGCAGCCGCTTGAGACACGAACGTCACGGCGGAGGCTGACTGTGCTCCGCCAAAGGCCCCAAACATAGGACGCAGGTATTGTGGTTGCGGCGTGGGGATCGAGGCGTTGGGATCGCCCATCTGAGCTGCTGCGATAGTGCCCATCTTCAATACCAGGTCTGGCTTTACGCCAAAAAAAGCTGGTGACCAAATACAAAGGTCTGCCAGTTTTCCCACTTCAATCGATCCTACATACTGGGCAATTCCTTGGGCGACAGCAGGATTAATAGTATATTTCGCTACATAACGTCGGGCGCGTACATTGTCGTTATCTCCGGTCTCGTCATCCATTGCGCCGAATTGCTTTTTCATCTTATCAGCGGTCTGCCAGGTCCGGATGATAACTTCTCCGACTCGACCCATGGCTTGGCTATCCGAGGCGATAATAGAAAAAGCCCCCAGGTCATGCAGAATATCCTCTGCTGCGATCGTCTCTTTACGGATACGGCTTTCTGCGAAGGCGACGTCTTCGGCGATGTTAGGATCCAGGTGATGACAAACCATCAACATATCCAGATGCTCGTCAAGGGTGTTGCGGGTATATGGCCGCGTCGGATTGGTAGACGATGGGATGACGTTGGCTTCCCCGCAGACCTTAATGATGTCTGGGGCATGGCCGCCGCCAGCACCCTCGGTGTGGAAGGCATGGATAGTACGGCCTTTGAAGGCAGCAGTAGAATTTTCCACAAAGCCTGATTCGTTCAAAGTATCCGTATGGATCATTACCTGAACATCCATATCATCGGCTACAGATAGGCAGGTATCAATGGCAGATGGGGTAGTGCCCCAGTCCTCGTGCAATTTCAGACCACAGGCACCAGCCTGGACTTGCTCCACCAGGGCTTTGGGTAGGGAAGCATTGCCCTTGCCAAAGAAGCCCAAGTTCATGGGAAAGCCATCTGCGGCCTGCAGCATGCGTTCAATATGCCATGGCCCTGGTGTACAGGTAGTTGCGTTGGTACCTGTGGCAGGCCCGGTACCGCCACCCATCATTGTGGTGACGCCCGAAAACAGCGCCTCTTCAATCTGCTGTGGGCAAATGAAGTGGATATGTACATCCAGGCCGCCAGCGGTGATGATTTTACCTTCTCCGGCAATGGCCTCGGTGGGTGGCCCTACAATGATATCTACGTCGGGCTGGATATCCGGATTGCCAGCCTTGCCGATGCCAGTGATGCGACCATTGGTGATGCCAATATCGGCCTTCACAACGCCCCAATGGTCCAGGATTAGAGCGTTTGTGATGACTGTATCTGCGGCGCCATCAGCACGGCTTACCTGACTTTGGCCCATACCGTCGCGGATCACCTTGCCGCCACCAAATTTTACCTCTTCACCGTAGATGGTGTGATCATACTCCACCTCGATGAACAAATCGGTATCTGCCAGTCGTACTTTGTCCCCCACAGTGGGACCATACATATGGGCATAATCTTCCCGGTTCATTTTGGCTGACATAACTTAATTCTCCCCATCAAGGGCACCGCCCACGGCGCCGTTAAAGCCGTGGACTACCCGGTCGCCACGATAGGGCACGAGGGGCACTTCACGGCTCTGCCCCGGCTCGAAGCGGATCGCGGTGCCGGCGGGAATATTCAGTCGGCGGCCGCGCGCGGCTTTCCGATCAAAATCCAGGGCCGCGTTTGTTTCAAAGAAATGATAGTGGCTGCCTACCTGTATTGGGCGGTCGCCAGTGTTCGCGATGGTTAGGGTGATGATGTCCTGACCTTCGTTCAAGGTCAGTTCACCACTTTGCGCGATAATCTCGCCTGGGATCATGACTTTTGCCCTCAACGTATGGGATGATGCACGGTGACCAGCTTGGTCCCGTCGGGAAAGGTAGCTTCGACCTGAACGTCATGTAGCATCTCCGGGATGCCTTCCATGACCTGATCGCGGCTCAGAAGCGTGGCGCCTGCTGACATCAGGTCAGCGACAGTGCGGCCATCACGGGCGCCTTCGACGACGAAATCAGTGATCAAGGCTACCGCTTCCGGATAGTTCATTTTTACACCGCGCTCTAGACGGTTGCGGGCCACCATAGCGGCGGTGGCTACCATTAGTTTGTCTTTTTCCCGTGGGGTCAAAAACATCAATGTCCTCCTCGAAGTTGCGTCTTCAACAGGCCCAGACACGGGGCAGAGGTGCCGGATGGCCATACAGAGCGGCCCGGAATGTTGCAAGGAACGCTTCTACATCGCGGCGCAGCGAAATGTCATCGGGGCCGAGAAAACGGCAAATCAGCTGGCCGGTGCGCTCACTGACACCGGCGCGGCATACTGCTTTCCGTAGGGCGCGTCTGGCGGTTTCAAGTAAATCAGGGGCGTCAGGTGCCACGTAAATTATTGTGGCTATAGCGTGTGCGCCGTCTAAAAGAGACCGCCGGTGGCGCAGGGCCTCAACATCCCCATTCAGGCGGAAATCATCTGCCCAAATCAGCTGGCTATCGCGGCGCAGGCGCCATTGGTCATGGATGGCGGCTTGTCTCAGATGCTCGCCCCTAGCCAGTCTACCCAGTATCAGCCAATCCATAGCAAGAAGGCGGCTATCGGTATCCACCCGGATATCTATTTTACGTGTTAGGACCGCACCGTCGAACAATATGGTTTCCTGGGGCAGCCATTCCAGGAAGGCGCCGTTGATCACTTGCAACTGGTTGCGAACAAGACAGTCGTCGCCGCGGGAACGGTAGATTTTTTCCGCCGCCTGAGTCGTTACCACGACATGAGCGCCGTCGGCCGTACAAACGGCGTAGTCTAGTTCGTCGCCATCCGTGATGCCGCCGGCTGTGTTCAACAAAACGGCCTCAACCTTGCCGCCGGGGCGGCGGGGAAGGAATACCCGACAGGGATTGGTTTGATAAAGATCCGTAAGTCGGTTTTCTCGGCCGGCGAAACATACGCGTGCACTGCCTCTAAGGCGTTGCAACGGTATTGGTGGCTTAGATCGTGAGATAGCGGCGTACATCTTCATCCACCATATCGGACCTTTGGCCGGATAACACCACTCCTCCCCGTTCCATGACAATAAAACTATCGGTCAGATCCCGGGCCAATTCGAAATGCTACTCCACCGGTACAATCGCCATGTTGCCACGGTCCCGCAACAGGCCGATGATCCGCTAAAAATTAAGACTAAATAATTCTTGTATTTTTTTAAAATTTTTGAGGATCTATTCGCGGCTGATGCCATAGCCGATCGACTTCAAGGCTTGGGTGATCTCATCTAGGATCACAGGATCGTCGATGGTTGCTGGCATTTTCCAATCCTTGCCATCGGCAATGGCGCCGATGGTGCCGCGCAGGATCTTGCCCGATCGGGTCTTGGGCAGACGCGCCACAACCGTGCATGTCTTGAACGCCGCCACGGGGCCAATTTCGGTCCGCACCTTGCTGACTAGTTCTTGGCAGATCGTCGCCTCATGACGGTCGACACCGGTCTTAAGCACGACAAAACCAACTGGCACCTGTCCCTTCAGGTCGTCGGCCACACCGAGCACGGCGCATTCCGCCACGTCCTGGTGGCCGGCCAGCACTTCCTCCATGCCACCCGTGGATAAGCGATGGCCAGCAACGTTGATAATGTCGTCGGTGCGGGACATAATATAGAGGTAATCGTCTTCATCTTGAAAGCCGGCGTCGGCGGTTTTGTAGTAGCCTGGAAATTCTTCCATATAGGATTCAATGAAACGGTCATCCGCTTGCCACAAGGTTGGCAGGCAACCCGGCGGCATCGGTAGCTTGACTACAATAGCGCCGGTTTCGCCGCGCGGCACTTCTTTGCAGTTCTTGTCCACGACCTGGACGTCAAACCCAGGTACGGCCTTGGTCGGTGAGCCATATTTAACAGGCAGCGCACCCAAACCCATACAGTTGGCAGCGATCGCCCAGCCTGTCTCTGTCTGCCACCAATGATCAATCACGGGCTTTTGCAATTGCTTTTCTGCCCATTGAATGGTGTCCGGATCCGCCCGCTCGCCGGCCAGGAATAAGGTACGGAAATTCGACAGATCGTACTTTGACAGCAAGGTTCCATCGGGATCTTCCCGCCGAATAGCTCGGAATGCCGTTGGTGCTGTAAATAAAGCCACGCAATTGTGCTGTTCGATGACCCGCCAAAAGACACCCGCGTCCGGTGTGCCCACAGGTTTGCCTTCGAACAAAATTGTTGTTGCGCCATGGAATAACGGTGCATAGACGATATACGAATGACCGACCACCCAGCCCACGTCGGACGCCGACCACCACACTTCACCGGGGTTCACGTCATAGATGTTTTTCATGGACCATTTCAACGCGACCAGATGACCACCGTTGTCCCGCACTACGCCCTTGGGGATGCCAGTGGTGCCAGAGGTATACAGGATATACAGTGGATCTGTGGCCAGAATTGGTACGCAGTCGGCTGGTTGCGCGCTGTCCATGACATCGTCCCAGTCATAATCTCGACCTGTGACCAAATTTGCCATTTCCATATCGCGCTGCAGAATCACGCAAGAATCCGGTTTGTGGCTTGCCATATCAATGGCCCCGTCCAGCAATGGCTTGTATGGCACCACCCGGCCTGGTTCGATGCCGCAAGAGGCCGAGACGATGACTTTGGGCAAGGCATCGTCGATGCGGGTAGCTAGTTCGTTAGCAGCGAAGCCGCCGAACACGACCGAGTGCACAGCGCCAATTCGGGCGCAGGCGAGCATCGCCACAGCGGTTTCCGGTACCATGGGCATATAAATGATGACCCTATCGCCCTTCTCCACGCCCAGGCCTCGCATCATGCCGGCGCATTGCGCGACCTGGGCTTGTAGCTCTGCGTAGGTAATCGTCCGCATACTGTCAGTTATGGGGGAATCATAAATTATCGCCGCTTGATTGCCACGCCCGGCTTCGACGTGACGGTCCACGGCGTTATAGCAAGTGTTAGTCTCGGCGCCTGTGAACCAGCGGTAAAAAGGAGGACGGCTGTCGTCCAACACCTTGTCCCAGGTTTTCGTCCAATGGATATCCTGGGCTGCCTCGGCCCAAAAGCTTTGAGGGTTGTGTTTCCAAGCGCCATAAATCTCGTCGTATCCACCGGCCATTAGAATTTTCCTGTTAACAGCGTATCGTTGGTCTTTGGGTCATTATGACGCCTTGTCATCGGTGTGTCATGAAGCGATCAATCTAATCGGTATATATGGGCGCCAGCACGTCAGGCAAATATTAGTCGTTCAAACCCCTGGACGCTTTCATGACCGCGTTAGTTCTCTGGGACAATTCACCATCTGCGTTCAGAAGACCATAGGCAAAGATCAGGCTTCGGGTTTCCTTGATAACGTTGACATAGGGTCCCATCCATTGTTCCTGGCGCACAGGTGCTGGGAATTCGGACGTCATGTTGATGATCACTGTGCAGCCGCGCCGGTCGGTCTGAACATTGGTGCTAGACCCAGTTCGATACCCATCAAGGCAAACAGCGTGCCGACATGGCAAACGCGCCACATTTACATTTATTTTAACCTTAGGGGAACTCTAGAAAATCTTTGCTGCCCAAATGTATTAACAAATTGTGGCTTGATGGTGCCGTTGTTTAGGCCGAGATGAATGCTTCAACTTGTCTTGGGGGCAACTGCCCTTGATAATTCTATATGGCCAACAACGTGACCCTGGGCGGTGCTTACCGCTTTTTCTTACCGCTGATCCTGATGACTGAGCTCAACATGATCTCGAAATCAGTAATCAATGCGGCGTTGGCCCGGACTCAGGACCAGAACATTACGCTCGCTGCCTTTCATGTTGCCTTCACCTTGTATTTCGCCCTTTCATCCAGCACCGAGGTTTGCTCGCTCTTAACGCTTGCTTATCTGAAGACCAAGGCGGCTCTGGGGAAACTGCTGCGCTTCATGGTTCTGATAGTCGCCGTGCCGTGGATTATCGCTCAAATTTTGGCATTTACTTCCCTGGGCGATTGGGCCTTCGGTGGGCTATTCGGTGCGTCGGATGCAGTGGTGGCTCAGGCAAAATCCGCGATCTTTCTACTCTCTTTTAGCGCGCCCATCCTAATAATTCGGTCCATCTGTTTTGGTCTAATTCTGATGCATCAACGCACCATTTTTATTACTTACGCGACCTGTGTGCGGTTAGCCTCCTTGGCTGGATCCTTGTTCCTACTCCCGAAATTTTTGGATGGTGCGTCCGTTGGCGCAGCGGCGTTGGTCCTGTGCATGGCGTTCGAAACTGTGATCGCTTTCATGTTCGCTCGGCCGCTTTACCGGAACTTGCCTGGGGGTAACTCGACCGATGACGAAGCGCCACCAAACTTCCGCCGGCAGTGGCGCTTTGCTTGGCCGCTGATGATGAACACATCATCTGAATTGGGTGTAGTTACCGTGATATCAATTTTTCTTGGTTTTCTGGCAAATCCAGACTTGGCGCTGGCGGCGTTCAATGTGGTTTATGGTCTGGTAGGTTTGATAATTAGTCCCATGCGTAATCTTCTTCAAATGGCACAAACTTTGGTCAAGTCGGTCTCGGACCGTCGGACTATGTTTCTGTTTGTATTACATTTAGTCGGCTTCTTTGGATTGATCGGGTTTTTGCTATTTCATACCCCGCTGGAAAAATTTGTCCTGGTGGATGCCATGGGCCTGAAGGGTACATTGAGCGACTATTGCCTTCCGGCCTTGAAATTGTCCTTTCTGATGGCGGCAGCCTGGGCTTATTCGGCTTTGTTCCGGGGACTATTAGCAGGGTCCCAGAACACCACAATACTTGCGGCCAGTGGATTGTCTCGGATCGTCATAGCGGCATTGGTGTCCAGTACCATATTTGTCATTTCGGATGTCAATGGCGCTGTCGTGGGTACTGTTGGCTGGATGGCTGGATATGGCATAGAAGCCTCCTTTCTAGCTTTCCGGTTGCGGCGAATGGATCGGCGGCGCACGGCTTTATGATCTTGGGTACTGGACGGAACGACGGTCTCGGTGTATGTCTCCGCCGCTTCCGAGGTTGTACACTAGGCCTTCTCCCCAATTCTGGAATAATTATTGCGCCATGTCGCTTCGAAATATCGCAATTATCGCTCATGTTGACCACGGTAAGACGACACTAGTTGACGCCATGTTCCGCCAATCCGGCACTTTTCGTGCCAATCAGCAGGTGGCAGAGCGCGCCATGGATTCCAATGACCTCGAGAAGGAGCGGGGCATCACGATCCTTTCCAAATGTACTTCCATCGATTGGCAAGGCACGCGGATAAATATCGTTGATACCCCGGGTCACGCAGATTTTGGTGGAGAGGTGGAGCGGATCCTGAAGATGGTTGACGGTGTAATATTATTAGTGGACGCCGCCGAGGGACCCATGCCGCAAACAAAGTTCGTCACCGGCAAGGCACTGGCCTTAGGGTTGCGCCCCATCGTGGTGATTAACAAAATTGATCGTGGAGATGCTCGGCCAAACGAAGTTTTGGACGAGGTATTTGATCTGTTCTCGGCCCTGGATGCAGATGAGGAGCAGCTTGATTTCCCATATCTCTACGCCGCGGGCCGGGATGGATGGGCTAGCGATGATGCAGGGGCCGGCGGGGGCGATTTGTCGCTGTTATTCGAACTGCTGCTTCGCCATGTGGGTGAACCCAATGTGGAGAGTGAGGCACCATTCGCCATGATAGCCACTCTGTTGGACGCGGACCAATATCTGGGCCGGGTGCTGACCGGCCGTGTCCAGTCGGGTAGCCTGGCGCAGAATGAGACCATCCATGCTCTGCGGGCTGATGGTAGCGTAGTGGAAACCGCACGGGTCACTAAACTGCTGACATACAGAGGGTTGGACAGGGTTCCAGTGGAATGTGTTCAGGCGGGTGATATCGTCGCCATCGCAGGACTGCAGAATGCGACAGTGGCCGATACTTTGGCGGACCTGGCTGTCAACGAGGCGATCACCGCTCCACCCATCGATCCCCCTATCTTGTCTATTCGTTTTGCCATCAATGACTCGCCGCTCGCGGGACGTGATGGAGACAAAGTACAAAGCCGGGTGATCCGCGACCGCCTGCTGGCGGAGGCCGAAGGCAATGTAGCCATTCGGGTCAGCGAGACCGATGACAAGGACGCATTCGAGGTCGCGGGTCGGGGTGAATTGCAACTAGGCGTGCTGATAGAGACTATGCGCCGAGAAGGGTTCGAGATGACCATTGGCCGTCCCAAGGTGTTGTTCCATCAGGATCCGGATAGCGGTCAGCGCCAGGAACCCATGGAGGACGTGACAATTGATGTGGACGACAAATTCACGGGCGTGGTAGTGGAGAAAATTGCGGAGCGTAAGGGCGAGATGATGGAAATGCGCCCGTTTGGCGTGGGCCGGATCCGGATTACCTTCTTGATGCCGTCTCGGGGTCTGATTGGCTATCACGGCGAGTTCCTCACCGATACTCGCGGTACCGGCATCATGCATCGGCTGTATCGAGGCTATGCAGCCTATATGGGCCCCATCCCTGGGCGTCATCGGGGTGCTATCGTTTCAGCTCAAACGGGCACCTCGGTACCCTTTGCTCTATGGAATTTTGAAGAACGCGGCACTTTGTTCATTGGCCCCGGGGAACAAGTCTATGAAGGTATGATCATCGGCGAGAACGCCAAGCTATCGGATCTGGAGGTTAATCCTTTGAAGGCAAAGCAGTTAACCAACATCCGTGCTGCCGGTAAGGATGATGCCGTGCGCCTTACTCCACCCCGGCGCATGAGCCTTGAGCAGGCCATCGCCTATATCGGCGAGGACGAGGTAGTAGAAGTCACCCCCAGCCATACCCGACTGCGAAAGGCCACTCTGGATCCGCACCAGCGCAAACGGGAACGCCGCGCAGCCATGGCACGATGAATGAGGATCGTCTCTCTTGAAGGCCAATGCATACACTATGGAAAATGCTGACTTTTGAGAGTTGAGCCCGGATTGATTAGATTGAGGTAAAGAATTTTAATATGGCCACTATTGCCCTCACGCTTGAGGAGATTGAGGAACTAAGCCGGGAGGTGCTGCACTTCAATGGTTGTGACGATCTGAATACAGACGCCCTGGTGCGTACCATTGTTACGGCTGAGCGCGACGGCTCTGCCTCCCATGGTTTGTTCCGCCTGCCTGGTTATGTTGCGTCCCTCAGGAGCGGCAAGGTGAACGGCAAGGCGCGACCGAGCGTTGACAACAAACTTAAGGCTGTCGTCAAGGTACATGGCGATAATGGTTATGCACCAATTGCAATTGAAACCGGCGTGCCTGTCCTGGCCGCTGCGGCGAAATTACTCGGCGTGGCGGTTATGACGATGACGAATACCTACCATTTCGCTGCTTTATGGCCGGAAGTGGAGGCATTGGCTGAGGAAGGCTTGATTGGGCTGGCCTGTGTCTGCACTCAGCCCTTCGTGGCGCCGGCAGGTGGGACAGAGGCTCTCTTCGGCACCAACCCAATAGCCTTCGCTTGGCCGAGGCCTGGGAAAATGCCAGTAGTCGTCGATATGGCCACGGCGGCCATGGCCCATGGGGAAATTCAAGTGGCCGCGCGGGAGGGTGAGGTGGTGCCTACGGGGACGGGTCTGGATGCGCAAGGCCGGGAGACCACGGATCCGGGCGAAATTCTGAAGGGTGTCTTGTTGCCTTTTGGAGGTTACAAAGGATCAGCCATCGCGCTGATGGTAGAGCTGTTGGCGGCGGGGGCCGTCGGCGATTGTTTTAGTTTCGAGGGGGAGGCGTTGGACAATGGCGATGGCGGACCAACCGTTGGGGGCGAATTCATGTTGGCAATATCGCCGGAATTGCTGGTCGGATCCGACTGGGCCGAACATTGTGAATTATTTCTTGAGCGCTATGAAGCCATTGAAGGCGCTCGCTTGCCGGGCCTGCGCCGCCACAACAATCGGCAATCCACCGCACCTCGGCAAATCAACGCCGACCTGGTCGAACGGATCAGGTCGTTGAATACTTAGATCCAAACCGGCACCCTACCAGACGCCGGCGGACCTGAATATTTGTTGACCCTGTGTTTTAATTAATTTTGCGCTCGGCGGGAGATGTGAGTTACTTCGCCCTCTCGTTCGCCGAAGTCGTAGCCTTCGCCCCGTTCAAAGGCGCGCAGGATGCGCCGTCCGGTGCGATAGATATGGACTTCGTCAGCGCCGTCTACCAGACGCGCGAATCGTGCTTGACGATACATTCGTTCTAGTGGTGTGTCATCGGTGACACCCTTGGCGCCCAGGACCTGGATAGCACGGTCGATAACATTATGCAGCATGCGGGCGCCGGTGACTTTTATGAGGGAGATTTCTACGCGGGCCTGATCGCCCTTATCCATCTTGCGGGCCGCGTCCAGGGTCATCAGGCGGCTTTGTTGTATTTCGGCTGCGCTTTCGAACACCATGGCCTGCATCAACTGCTTGTCACCCAGTTTTCCATCACGGATTATTCGGCTGTTCAGGCGTTCGCACATGATATCAAAGGCACGCTGCGCTTGGCCCAGCCAGCGCATAGCATGAAAAATCCGGCCGGGACCTAGGCGTTCTTGGGCGACTTTAAATCCCTCGCCCCGTTCGCCCAGCATGTTGGTGGCGGGGACCCGGCAATTTTCATAAAGCACTTCCATATGGCCACCCAGCATGCCCATGGTGCGGATATCCCGTTGGATTTTGTAGCCGGGATTGTTCGTCGGTACGATGATCATTGAAAAAGCTTCATGAGCCGGCGTGCCCTCCGGCTCTGTGCGGACCATGACGGTGGTGTATTTTGCCCGGTCGGCGCCCGACGTGAACCATTTATGACCGTTAATCACCCAATGATTTCCGTCTAGAACAGCGGAAGTCTGGATACCTGTTGGATCGGATGATGCTGTCTCAGGCTCAGTCATGGCGAAACTCTGATAGAAATCGCCGGCGATCAATGGTTTCATGTAATCTCTGCGCCATTCAGCCGAGGCGTAGAGGCGCAGCATGATAGAATCCTGCAGGGTATTCGAGCCCACTGCGACCGAGCCCAGATGCGACCGACCGATCACTTCATTGACATGAACATAGTCCATGAACGGCATGCCTTGTCCGCCAACGTCTTTGGGATGGCCCAGTGCCCACAGGCCGGCGTCTTTAGCCTTTTGCTGCACTGACTTCAGGCCGGCTTGGCTTTCCGGTGTGTCCTTGTCGAAACCATCTTCGAGGGGGTAGACGACTTCCTCAATAAACATTTTCACTTGCTTGCGTTTTTCAACCCAATCAATGCGATCCGACACACCATTCTCCTGTCTAATTTGTTAATCTGGCTGCATGTTACACCATTGGAGCCTAAGGCATGCAAATTGCCCCTAAATTCAGACGTGCCCGGGCAGAGGATACCGATGGCGTGCTCGCCAATGTG
>CAJWZI010000003.1 GCA_913049615.1 uncultured Alphaproteobacteria bacterium
GGAAGGGATTGGGTGAAGTTTCATTACTTACCAAATGCAGTCGTATTTGGTGGTTGTGTGAAAACTTCGGGTGAGCCTCTAATCATTCAGCATTTTTCTGCAATTTCGTGGCCGATTTCGCTTGGATGATGGAAAATATGCCATTTCAGCTTGGCCCTCGGTTGCCGTTGCCATTATTTGTGTATCGTCAATATGATGGCCGATATGCCTGAGAGGCAAATGTTAGTTCATCGATCAATTCCTTTTGATCCAGTTGGGGTGTAGCCGCCCTTTACCCTGACCCACCGTCGCTCCAAAATACGCGCAAGCAAAACAGAAAGTGGTTTTGGAAATGAGTAGTATTGCTTTGGAAATACCGGATGAAATTCGTGGCCTTTGCGACGGACTTGAGAAGTTTATTAAGGCTGAAGTGATTAGTCGGCATGAGACAAATCATGATCTGCTCTCCAACGGCCGCAAGACATACGATGAGAATGGTCGGTACGTTGAAGAGGTGATAGAGCTGATCCGCGAGGTGCGAATGGCCTCCTCGAAAGCCGGCTATTTCAATATGTGTGTGCCCGAGGAATTGGGTGGTAGCGGCCTTGGGATGCTGGCCTATTACGTGGCGTGGGAACACGCCTATCGCACGGCGGGGCCACACAATTGGTTGGCGATGTATGCCATCAGCCATTGGGCATTGGGACCTTCGCGGCTGCTCGAGCGAGTGACGCCCGAGGCACGGTTGGAAATTCTGGATGGCATGGTCGAGGGGCGGACATCCATGTGTTTTGGCATGTCGGAGCCGGGTGCAGGGTCCGATGCTGCCGCAATGACTACCCGGGCTAAACAGGACGGCAATGGCTGGCGTATCAGTGGACGCAAAATTTGGACCACTAATTCACCTATCGCAGATTATTGCATCGTCTTCGCCCAGACCGACCCAGAAGCAGCGGCTCTGCGCAAGGGCGGCATCTCTGCTTTTCTGGTGCCCACAAATTCGCCGGGCTTCGAGATCGAGAGTATCATCCGCATGCATGGCTCTGTCGGAGGTAACGAGGCACAACTAGTTTTCGAGGATGTGCGGGTTGAACCCTACCAGTTGGTTGGCGAATTGAACCAAGGCTTCAAAACCGCGGTGTTCGGCGTCTCCATGGGACGGATCTATAATTCCGCCCGGGCCCTGGGACTGGCGCGTTGGTCAGTGGACCTGGCCCTGGATTACAGCACGCAACGTCAGGCATTCGGCAAGCCAATCTCAGAATATCAAGGCGTAACATTTCCACTGGCTGAATCTGCCATGGAACTGCATGCTTCCCATTTGATGGGCCTGAACGTGGCGCAATTATTGGACCGAGGCGAGCCGGCAATTAAGGAATTATCCATGACCAAGGCTTATGCCGTAGAGGTGGGTGCCCGCGCTATCGACCGAGCTATCCAGGTACATGGTGCCATGGGGTTCACCAATGAGGTGGGATTGTTTGAAGCCTATAATGTGGTGCGGGTTGTTAATGTGGCTGACGGCACGAACGAAATTCTGCGCCGGACCATCGTGCACCGCCTTTTGGGTGGAGATCGCGATCTTTAGCCAGCTCGCTTAAACGGTTATGACGAGGAACTGGAATTCAAAAGACTTCTATTCAGCTGCGGTGGCCTGGCCAAAGGCGGCTTCCATCTCACGGCGGATGATCACGGCTTGGTCTTTGGTATCAATGGCTGCGTCGTCCCAGCTTAGGAATTTTCCAGCGCGGACGTCCTTTGTCAGCGCCGCGTGGGACGCGAGACCCAAGGGCAGGCCGCCCAGGGTCAGGGACCGGTTGGCAGGGATCTGCTTGCCCCAGACCATGTGCCCGCCCTCGCCGTCCAGAATTTCGCCCTTTTTCAAGTCCCGTTTGGCCACGGCCACCACATCGGAACGAAATCCAGTGGGTGAACCCGTGGGCTCACCACGCAGGGCGATGGATGCGACTGAGATGCCCAGCTCCAGACCGATCATATGAGTTGGGCGGTAGAGGGCGGCAAAGTGTCCGGTGGCATCAGGCAGCATATGGTATTCACGGAAACATTGGCGGGCGTAATCTGTTTCGCCTTCTATGACCACATAGGTGCCCAAGGCTAAGTTATGTTCCACATTTTTGCCGTCGCGGTAGAGGGAGGAGACCACCTCCGTGGTGCCGGTGTGGTCTAAGGTGCCGCCAACCACCGTCGGTTTGCATACCTCCGCAAGTTCGAACCGGTTCGAGGGTGGAAAATCCAGGCCGTCGTCCTGGGGGATCAATCCTGTGGCATTGCAAACAGCCGTCATTTCGATGCCTGACTTGCTGCCATCCAGGAAGGAATTGAACATCTTCAGATTGATGGAACCGGGATCGACCGCCAGATATTGGGTCAGAATGTCCGGAACCGTATCCGGCGTCAATTGGTGGTAATGGGGCATATAACGTGTACCTTTGCCGGCACAGACTACCTTGAAGCCGCAGGCCCGCGCCCAATCTATATGTTCGATGATTAACGCCGGCTGATCGCCCCAGGCTAGGGAATAAACAACTCCGGCCGCTTCCGCCTTTCGGGCTAGGAGAGGTCCGGCGACCACATCAGCCTCCACATTCACCATCAACACGTGCTTGCCGTTGTCGATTGCGGCCAGACAATGGTGGATGCCGGTTCGTGGGTCGCCGGTGGCATCTACCAAGATATCCAATCCGGGATGAGCGTTCAGGGCCAGGGCGTCATCGCCAATAAAGGTCGCGCCGCTGCTCATTGCGTCGTCTAGGGAAGCCGCGGAAATTTGTTCGTCGGACCAGCCCACTTGTAGGCAGCTCTCTGTTGCGTGTGGTACATCGAGATCAGCGATGCCCAGAACTTGCAAACCCTTTGTTAGGCGCGCCTGAGCAAGAAACATGGAACCGAATTTACCCGCCCCGACCAGACCAACCCTGATAGGATTTCCCGTCTCCGCACGTGATGCGAGCATTCTGGATAGGTTCATGCCAACTGCCCTTTGATTTTCCGCGACTATTTGAGTGTGATCAAGTATGTTGGATTTCACTAGTGCTAAATCGAATTTCCCCCACTATTTCCAATGCTTGCCTTTGACGGGGGCTATGGGTTGGCTAGTATAACCCGGAACAAATAGGGCTGGACCATAGGGGATAGCGACAATGGTAGCCGGAAATCGGCCTCTTTCACCACACCTACAAATCTATCGTTGGCATTTGTCCATGGCGACGTCAATTCTGCACCGTATGAGCGGGGTAGTGCTGGCGCTGGGTTTGTTGCTGTTAACCTGGTGGCTGGCAGCCGCTGCGTCTGGGCCCGAATATTTTGATCTTGTGCATGACATCATGGCATCTTGGATAGGGCGGCTAATCCTGCTGGGATTCACGGCGGCGCTGTATTTCCACCTATTCAACGGTATCCGGCATCTGATGTGGGATATTGGTTATGGTTTTGAGATAGAGACAGCTCAACGTTTAGGCTATTTGGTTTTTGCGCTAACGATATTAGCCACCCTAGGTACATTTCTGTTTGGTTATTGGGGGATGTGAAGATGAGTGATCGTAGTCTGCGCACTCCATTGGCCAAGGCTCGCGGCCTGGGTTCGGCGAAGGATGGCACCCACCATTTTTGGTTACAGCGGCTGACAGCAGTGGCCTTGATCCCGTTGACCGTCTGGTTTGCCCTGTCTATTGCTTCTCTGGCGACGGCGGGGCAGGCGGAAGTGCTGGCCTGGATGAAATCGCCGTTGAGCGCTACTTTGATGCTGAGCTTCATCATGGCGGGTTTCTGGCACATGAAACTAGGACTGCAAGTGGTAATCGAGGACTATGTGCATACGGAATCGACCAAGATTACCTGCCTAATTCTCAACAATCTTATTGCCATTTTCCTGGCCCTGGCAGCATTTCTGTCGGTACTGAAAATGTTGCTTGGGGGCTAATACATGGCGAACGCTTATGAGGTTGAGGACCACACATACGACGTCGTGGTGGTCGGAGCGGGAGGTTCCGGTTTGCGCGCTACCATGGGAGCGGCGCAAGGCGGATTGAAGACAGCCTGTATTTCCAAGGTATTTCCTACCCGCAGCCACACTGTAGCAGCCCAGGGTGGCATAGCCGCTTCCCTGGGCAATATGGGAGAGGACAATTGGCGCTGGCATATGTACGACACGGTCAAGGGGTCGGACTGGCTGGGTGATCAGGACGCTATTGAGTACATGTGCAGGGAGGCGCCGCGGGCGGTGCTGGAACTAGAGCACATGGGCCTACCGTTCTCCCGCACAGAGGAGGGCAAGATCTATCAACGCGCCTTTGGCGGGATGACTACCAATTACGGTGAGGGCATTGCGCAGCGCACCTGTGCCGCTGCCGACCGCACGGGCCATGCCATCCTGCATACGCTTTACCAACAGTCCCTGCGTTATGACACGGACTTCTTCATTGAATATTTTGCGCTCGACCTTCTCATTGATAACGACGGCGTATGCCGGGGTGTGATGGCCTGGGATTTGGCCACGGGGCAGATGCACCGCTTTCGCGCCCATCTGGTTATTCTGGCCACTGGCGGTTACGGCCGCACTTATTTTAGCTGCACCTCGGCCCATACTTGTACGGGAGACGGCAACGCCATGTTGTTGCGTGCCGGGTTGCCATTGCAGGATATGGAATTTGTACAGTTCCACCCAACGGGCATTTACGGCTCGGGTTGTCTGATCACCGAAGGGGTGCGTGGAGAGGGTGGTTTCCTAGTTAATGCCGAAGGTGAACGCTTCATGGAACGGTATGCGCCGTCGGCTAAGGATCTGGCAAGTCGAGATGTAGTTAGCCGTTCCATGACAATCGAAATTCGCGAGGGGAGGGGAGTGGGCGCGAATGGAGATCATATCCTCCTGCACCTGGATCATTTGGACCCGGCGATGATCGAAGAACGCCTGCCCGGCATTTCGGAATCCGCACGCATCTTCGCTGGTGTGGACGTGACCAAGGAAGCCATCCCGGTCATCCCAACCGTGCATTACAATATGGGCGGAATTCAGACCAACTACCACGGCGAGGTAGTGACTTTGAAGGGCGATAACCCGGACGCTATCGTGCCAGGCCTGATGGCCTTGGGCGAGGCGGCTTGCGTCTCGGTCCATGGGGCGAACCGTCTGGGTTCAAACTCCCTGATCGACCTAGTGGTGTTTGGCCGGGCCGCTGGCCAGCGGGCAGCAGAAGTTGTCACACCCGGCGCACCACACCCGGATTTACCGCAATCCCTGGACGACAGTGTCTTGGGTCATTTTGACAAGATTCGCTATGCTTCGGGTGGCACTACTACCGCCGTTATCCGGGATAAGATGCAGCGCATTATGCAGTCCAATTGCGCCGTGTTCCGTACTGGCGAGGTTTTGGAAGAGGGGCAGAGGTTGATCAACGAGGCGTGGGGTATGATGCCCGACCTTGGTGTTTCCGACCGTTCCCTGATTTGGAATTCGGATTTGGTGGAAAGTCTGGAGTTAGACAATCTGATGCGCCAGGCGGTAGTCACCGTGCATGCTGCCGCCAACCGTGAGGAAAGCCGGGGAGGTCATGCCCGAGAAGATTTCCCCGACCGGGACGACGAGAACTGGATGAAGCACACGCTGACTTGGTTCGAGGACGGTAAGGTCAGGATCGATTATCGTCCAGTCCATACCTATACCTTGACGGACGAAGTCGCATATATCGAGCCCAAGGCTCGCGTTTACTGAGGATACGGATATGGTCGAGTTCAACCTTCCCGCCAATTCGAAAATCAAGGGCGGAAGAACACATCATGCAGGTGCGGGTGCCAAGAACTTGCGTAAGTTCCAGGTCTACCGCTATGACCCCGACAGTGGTGAAAATCCCCGCATGGACACCTACGAATTGGACATGGATGAATGCGGACCGATGGTCTTGGATGCCTTGATCAAAATTAAGAACGAGGTCGATCCCACCCTGACCTTCCGCCGTTCTTGTCGCGAGGGTATCTGCGGCTCGTGCGCTATGAACATTGATGGTACCAACACGCTGGCGTGTACGAAGGATTGCGAGGACGTAAAAGGGGATGTGAAGGTCTATCCCCTGCCGCATTTAGAGGTGATAAAGGACTTGGTGGGCGACCTGACCAATTTTTATGCCCAGTATGCTTCTATCAAGCCGTGGCTAGAAACACAGTCACCGGCGCCGCCGGATTCGGAGCGTCTGCAGTCAGAAGAGGAGCGCAAACTGATCGATGGCTTGTACGAATGCATTCTGTGCGCCTGTTGTTCTACCTCCTGCCCCAGCTATTGGTGGAATAGCGATCGTTATCTGGGCCCAGCGATTCTGTTGCAAGCCTACCGTTGGCTTATCGATAGCCGTGACGAAAGCCAAGGCGAGCGGTTGGACGCTTTGGAAGATCCGTTCAGGCTGTACCGGTGCCACACCATTATGAACTGCACCAATACCTGTCCCAAAAGCCTGAACCCGGCCAAGGCGATTGCAGAAATCAAAAAGATGATGGTGCAGCGGCAGGTTTGAAGATTAGGCTCCGAGAATTATTGATTCATATACCGCCAGTTTGCCCCTGTGGCTCGAATTAATTGGGGTAAAACGCAATTCACTCCAAATATTGTCACAATCTCCAGGTTTTAATGCAGCCTCGGCTGTATTACTAAATAAAATCCGCAAATATCTGATGCTTTTATGGATTAAGACTCTGGGGCAGAATGTGTGGCTGGGCGGCAGTGGCGGATTACGGCACGCCCGTGCCGAAAGGAGTAGAGGTAATATCCATGATCACCGTGCGGGATGAAATGGTGGAATTGCGCAGCATGCGGTTTCACTACCGGGATTGGGCCGGACCGGGAGCCGGAGCACCGGTGCTTGTCTTACTGCACGGTTATACCGGTCATGCTCGCAGTTGGGATCGGTTCGCCACCGGGATAAGCGATAAATACCGGGTTCTGGTGCTAGATCAGCGCGGTCACGGAGAAACGGACTGGGCAGACCCACCTCATTACGGCACGTTGGAGATGGTCGAGGATCTAAAGGCCTTTGTCACAGCCGTGCGGCTTGAGCGTTTCTCCCTGCTGGGCCTGTCCATGGGCGGGAATGTTAGTCTCGCCTATGCGAGCGAGTGCCCGGAAGAGCTGGAGCGTCTGGTCATTGTCGATATCGCACCGGAAATCGCTGCGGCAGGGCTGAGCCGCGTTTATGCCAATGCGGCGAGAGATGATCGCTTTGCCAGCGTGGAGGAGGCTGTGCAGCGTGCTTTGGAGGATAGTCCAATAGCACCAGAAGATATGGTCAGGGAACGAGCGGTGAACTCCATGATGTTGATGGAAGATGGCGCTTGGACTTATAGCTATGATCGTGCTTTGCGTGACCCTAATATGCCACGTGATCGGTTGGACGCGGACGAGGGGTGGTCAAGGGTCGCCAACATCGCGGTGCCCACGCTGCTGATTCGGGGAGCATTAAGCGACATTCTGGACCGAGACATCGCGGAACGTTTTTGCGATACTGTGCCTGACTGCCGGCTTGTGGAGGTGGCGGGCGCGGGTCATTCGGTGCCACTTGATAAGCCGGATGAGTTTCTTGCGGCGGCACGAACGTTTCTCTGACAATCACGGCTCAAGCAACACACCGGACGGGCATGTTTCCTGCTAGGTGGCGATCGGCCAGGTATACGTCAGGCCGCATTCATGTTGGACATCAGAGATTTAATTATTTTGTTTGATCTTTGCTAAAATGTCGTAGTGAAAAACCAGATCTGCATCCACAATCGGCATTAAATGGCATCCGCTGTGTTATTTGGCAGTGGCTATCCAGCGTTACAAGTTACAATTCATTTGAAGGGATCAGGCATGTCTATCATGGCGAATTCGCTGGGAAACCAGATTGATCCAACGGTGGTCTTTGGCTTTACCAACCTACCCGACAATCGGGAACGTGAGCCTCTACGCATTGTCCGCGGCAAGGGCGTCTTCGTCTATGATGAGCGGGGAAAGGACTATATCGAGGGCGCCTCGACGTTCTATTGCACCTCCCTTGGCTTTAGCGAGGAAGAGCTGATCGAGGCCGCCATAAAACAGATGCGGGAATTGCCGTTCTACGTCACCGCCGCATACCGGTCCGTGCCGGTCGTAGAGGAACTGGCCGCACGTTTGGCAGCCATGGCGCCCATGAAAAACGCCAAAGTAGCGTTTGCCGCCACCGGGTCGGAAGCGAACGACGCCCTGGTAAAGATGCTCTGGTATCACAACAACGCCTCCGGAAAATCCAAACGCAAAAAAATCATTGCCCGCCTGGGCAGCTATCACGGCGGTACTATCGCCACAGCTTCGCTGACCGGCTGGACCAAATATCACGCCGGTTTCGATCTCCCGATGGAGGGTATTTTGCATACGCAACAGCCCGATTATGTGCACATGGCGGAATCCGGCGAGAGCGAGACCGTCTTCGCAGACCGCATGATCACCGAATTGCGCGCCCTGATCGAACGTGAGGACCCAGAAACCATCGGGGCCTTTTTTGCCGAACCAGTCTCGGTCAGCGCGGCCCTAGCCCTGCCACCTGCCACTTATTGGGAGAAGCTGACTGCGCTGTTGGGGGACTACGAGATCCGCCTGCTCGATGACGAAGTGGTCACTGGCTTTGGCCGTACTGGCAACATGTTCGGATGCGAAACCTATGGCTTTGAGCCGGATTGCCTGACAGTGGCCAAGGCATTGACCTCCGCTTACCAGCCTCTCTCTGCCGTGATCATGGGAGAAGAATTTTATGAGGGCCTGGAACGTGGAAGCGCCCAGGCTGGCATGTTCTCTCACGCCGGCACCTATCATGGCCATCCCGTTCCGGCGGCGGTAGCCCTGCGTACGCTGGAGTTGATGGAAGAGCGGGATATTCTTGGGCACGTACGCACCGTCGGCCGTCATTTCTCCTCGCGCCTGAAGGCACTCGAAGACCATCCTTTGGTCCTGCGCAGCCGTGCCATTGGATTGGCAGGCGCGGTGGACTTGGCCATGCCAAAATTTGAGGCCGGCTCCCTGGGCGGCCTTGCTGCCGTCTTGTGCGAAGCTCACGGACTATTCGTCCGACCGTCGAATGACACCCTGGTTATGGCGCCGCCTCTGATTATCACCGACAGAGAAATTGACGAAATGTTCCGCCGACTACGCGAGGCCCTGGATGCTCTTCTGGCAGGTGACAAAGCCGTCGATGCTTGACGGAAGGTAAAGCAAGGCCAGAATTGTCCTCGTGGAATGCTTGCTAGTTAGCGATATTTTTTGGGACGAGGATGCAATCGCCGCGATTTCCTAGATCAATTAGTCAACAGATCGTAGCAAAATTAGGGCGATCCCGCTGGCTCTACCCATGAACAAGACGAACCGGCTCATTACGAACCACTATGTTCCTGGGCACTGATGGCGCCCGAAAGGGCCAATAAACGCCGGGCAGAGGCTACATGCAGGTTTTCTACCAATTGGCCATTGACCACCACGACACCCTTACCCTCGGTTTGGGCCTGCTCAAATGCAGTGACGATGATGTTTGCTTCGGCAATTTCGTCGTTGGAGGGTGCGAAAATCTGGTTGGCGGCGGCAACCTGCCGGGGATGGATCAGGGTCTTGCCGTCGAAGCCGAATTGCCGCCCTTGAAGGCATGCTGCTTCAAATCCGGCGTCATCTTTCAAATCAAGAAAAACGCCGTCAAGCGCCGCTAAACCATAGGCCCGCGCCGCCAAGAGGCAAAGGGACAGAGAAGCGGCGAATGGCTCCCTGTGGGAGGTGTGCAGGGCATTCAGATCCGCCGCGAGGTCGGATGTGCCCATGACAAGGCACTTGGTCTTGGACGAGGAAGCGGCGATCTCTTCTGCATGTAGAATGGCTAGAGGCGTCTCGATCATACACCACAAATCCATTCCTTCAGGTAAGGCAGCTGCTACAGTCCGGACTTGACCGGCCCCTTCTACCTTGGGCAACAGGATTGCATGGGCGTTTGAAGCCGCCACGGCGGTTAGGTCGTCGGCGTGCCAGTGCGTGCCCAATCCGTTGATGCGGATCACCACCTCTCGAAGCCCATAGCCGCCGCGTCCAACCGCTTCGACAACCTCCTGTCGCGCAGACGCTTTTGCATCCGGAGTGACCGCATCCTCGAGATCCAGGATCAGGACGTCGGCGGGCAGCTCCCTTGCCTTTTCCATAGCCCGCCGGTTCGAACCTGGCATATAGAGAACGCTCCGCCGGGGACGAATGACATTTTTCATGGTTGTTTCCTTATTTCCAGGCGAATAGGGCTTGTTCCATATGATCGACGCGTATGTTTTTCCGGCCTCTCATGACGATTTCGTAAAACTGATGGATAACGGCTGCTGTGGGTGCATGCGCATTATCGTCGCCGAACCGGACCTTGAGAACCGGACGATTGCTTTCCGGAATGGTTTCAAACTCCGGTGAGTCCGGGCGGATCAGATCTGTCAGGCGGATCAGCATGATCTCGGCCACTTCGTCTGGGTTGGGAAAAAATTCTACATCTGTACCCGCCCAGACCACCATAGGTGTGATCACGTAGCCAGATCGCGTCGGGTAGTCATCCAATAGGCCCATGACCGCATCCTCTTTCAGGTGCAGATTGATTTCCTCCGCTAGTTCTCGCAAGCCAGCTTGTTTGGGCGTTTCTCCTGGATCTACACGGCCGCCTGGTAACGCCTTTTGTCCGGCATGGGATGACAACCGCGGCGCGCGCCGAGTCAAAACAAACGCCGTCTGCCCCGTGCCGTCGTCGACCAAGGTCATGGACACGGCGGCATGTTTTAGCCCGCCACCGCTATGGGCCCGGCGTTCGAATGTGTTCAGGTGGCCCGTAAAACGGCGGCGTATATCCTCAGTATAAGGGAAATCGATGGCCGCCATGGATCCTCAGTCCAAAATTCATACTGATGGGCAACATAGCTTGGTGCCGTCTAACAAACAAATTAGACTATACATAAATACATGAGCATATATGAAATTATACTTGATTTCATGCGTACATTTTCTATAAAATTTGATTTGCGCCGATTTGAGCCAGCTTGCGGGCGCGAAATAAGTACAGCTAAACCGGTCGGTACCAACCGCCCAGCAAACGCTGTGGCGGTTTTTTGTTTGGAGCCGGGCTGGCAGGAAACGTTATGGAGATGACGATTATGACTGAAAGCAAAAACCCAGAAACCCTAGCCCTGCACGCTGGCTACCGCAGCGACCCGGCCACGGGAGCCGTCGCAGTGCCAATTTATCAGACCACATCGTACCAGTTCGACAGCCCGGAACATGCGGCCAACCTGTTTGCCTTGAAGGAGCTAGGCAATATCTATACCCGCATTATGAATCCTACCAACGATGTGCTGGAACAACGCATCACCGCCCTGGATGGCGGTGCGGCAGCGCTGGCGGTCTCGTCGGGTCAGGCCGCATCGGCTATTGCTATCCAGAACGTGGCACAGGCGGGGGACAACGTGGTCAGTTCCACCGACCTTTATGGTGGCACCTGGAATCTATTCGCCAATACCTTGAAACAGCAAGGTATCGAAGTCCGTTTCGTGGACCCGGCGGATCCGGAAGGCTTCCGCAGTGCTACGGATGCAAAGACCCGCGCCTACTATGCTGAAACCTTGCCAAATCCAAAATTGACGGTGTTCCCTATTCAAGAAGTAGCTGATATTGGGCGGGAGTTCGGTATTCCCCTAATCATGGATAATACCGCTGCCCCTATCCTGTGCCGGCCCTTTGATCATGGCGCAGCAATAATCGTGTATTCTACGACCAAATATATTGGCGGCCACGGCACGTCTATTGGCGGTCTAATTGTTGACGGCGGGAATTTCGATTGGGAAGCCCATCCGGACCGCCAGCCCCTGTTGAACCAGCCCGATCCCAGCTATCATGGTGCCGTCTGGGCTGAGGCTATCAAGCCCTTGGGCCCAATCGCTTATATTATCAAGGCACGGGTCACCCTGCAGCGGGACCTGGGGGCCGCAGTCAGTCCCTTCAACGCCTTCCAGACCATTCAAGGGCTGGAGACCCTGCCCCTGCGCATCCGGGAACATTGCCGAAACGCGGATGCCGTGACGGAATATCTCAACCGACATGATCGAGTGGTAAAGGTCATTCATCCTAGTTTACAAGGTGGCGAGGACCGAGTTCGCGCGGACAAATACCTCAAGGGCGGGTATGGAGGCCTGGTTGGCTTGGAGTTAAAGGGCGGATTGGAAGCCGGCCGCGAATTTATCAATGCTTTGGAGCTATTCTATCATGTGGCTAACATTGGCGATGCGCGCAGCCTGGCTATTCATCCTGCCACGACAACCCATTCACAGCTGACGCCTGAGGAGCAATTGGCGACTGGTGTTACTGACGGCTATGTGCGTTTGTCGGTGGGTATAGAACACATTGACGATATTATCGCTGATCTGTCCCAGGCTTTGGATAAGGCAGCCGTCCCGTCGAAAAACGCCGCCTAACACCTTTAACCCCATCTGGCGGCGTCCTGCGAACTGGGACGCCGCCAGCGCATTTCATGTTTTTGGTTGTTGCGCCACCAAATTTTCCGGTGTGCGCAGGAACAGCGCCGTAATGGTGCAGATCGCCGGATACAGCGCCAGCACCACAAGGATCTCTTGGTAGCCGCCCACCAGGTCGAAGGCGATGCCTAAGGGCAAGGGGCCGACGGAGGCGCCGATGACGCCAATCATCTGACCGGTGCCTTGAATTGTGCCCAAATGTTTGCGCCCAAAATAACGGGGCCACATGTAGCCGAAAAATGTCATGGTGCAGCCATTGTTCAAGCCAAATACGACGGCGTAAATCATCGCGGTCGTCAGGTTATGGGCCATGGCTGCGCTGATTAGCGAAGCTACCATGACGCATAGTCCGAAGGCGAACACCCGGTGTGTCGGGAAACGATCCAGGGCCCGGCCCACCAGGGGAATGGTAACGACCATAACCACGGCGGATATTGGAAAAATCCGCGCCGCGGTCGCCTCGCTAAGTCCTTGGGTGGTGAGGATAGATACCTGGAAGAAGTGCAGAGAGGTCACTAGCATAGACAAGCCGAACAACCCAGCTGAAAGGATCCAGAAGGCTGGCGTCGCGAGTGCTTCCCGCAGGGTCAGACCATGTACCGCGGATGCAACCGCGCCAGCCTCCGTGGTCATGGGGGGATCACCATCAGGGGCTAGATCGAGATTTTCAGGTCTGTTGTGCACCAAAAACAACACGGCCGGCAGCAATAACGCCCAAGTGCTGGCGCCCAACCAGACCCAAGCTTGGCGCCAACCTACGGCGTCTATCAACCATTGTGACAGCGGCGGATGCACCGCCATGGATGCAGAAAAACCCATGGCCATAATACTAAGGGCAAAGCCCCGGCGCCGGTCGAACCAATGGGCGATGAGATTGGAACATCCCAACATTATGCTTCCCTGGCCCAGGAATCGCAGGGCGGCGAATGCCACCGCGAGCCATAAAATACCAGCGACAGCTCCGAAGGCGATACAGGCCAGGCCAAGTAATAGTGTTACGGACAGCAATAGTTGGCGCGGGCCTATACGGTCCAAGAGTTTCCCCATGAGGGGTAGGCCAAATGCGGCTACCAGGGTGGCAAAGGCATAGGCTGAAGAAACAGCCGTGGCCGAAAGGCCAAGGTCAGCCTGAATATGCACCAGAAAAACGCTGAATGTATGGGACTGTCCCGGGCCGCTGACAAAAATGCCCAGCGCTGCCACGGCTAAAATGATCCAGCCATAGAAAATGCGGCGATTAATATTTAAGGCTACGGATCTCATTAAAAGGGGTCGCGTGCTAGTTGTCGGTTTGTGTCCGCCATTTTTGTATAATTATTCCATTAACTGCTTCGGCGAAGGCTAATTTTACCTATTTTATAGCGGAACCTGGTCCTAATAGGGATCCCGCCTATCCTAAACAACACGCGCCACTAGACGGATACAGAGCAGGCTAGACAGAAATGGGAGGCTGTCATTTTAGGCCGGGGCGGAGAGACTGGCACGCCCGACATATCTCGGCACGAAATGTGCGCGGAAAACGGCAGCCGCGGCATGAAGTACAAAGCAATTCTAAAACCCAAAGCACAAAATTCCTGCATCCGCCCCCTATTAATTTGGGTTGCGAAAATTTGCATAAGAAAAGGGGGCGCGGGAGCGCCCCCTTCCTTTGGAAATTTTGTGTGAAGGTCGTTTATGCACCTTCGCGACCGATAATAGCGACCGATGAAACATTCTGGTGGGGTTGGCCACCAAGATTGTGGGTCATGCCGAACGTGGGATCTACCAATTGACGCTCGCCAGCCCGGCCCAGCAATTGGTTGTACATTTCATAAAGCATGCGCAGACCGGAGGCACCAATGGGATGACCAAAGCACTTCAGGCCGCCGTCAATCTGGCAGGGAACCTCGCCATCCGCGTTGTAGAAGCCGTCGAGAACATCGCGCCAGGCTTCACCTTCCCGCGAAATATATAGGTCTTCCATGGTCACCATTTCGGTAATCGAGAAGCAGTCGTGACATTCGAACATGGAAATCTGTTCTCTCGGCTTTTCAATGCCGGCCTCTTTATAGGCCCGCTCAGCTGCCTTGCGCGTGGTCAGAAAATAGCTGCCATCCCAAGAGTTATGGCTTGATTCCTGCCCGTTAGAAACGGCAAGCTGAAGGGCTTTTACCGTGATCCGGTCCGTCTTGCCCAACGAGGCCGCAATTTCCGGTGTCGTGACGATAGCTGCTGCCGAACCGTCGGAAACGCCGCAACAGTCGAATAGGCCCAATGGAGCCGCGATCATCGGCGCATTCAGAACCGTTTCTAGAGGAATTTCCTTTTGCAGATGGGCCTTGGGGTTCTTGGCGCCGTTAGCATGGCTCTTCACTGAGATAGAGCCGATAGCCCGCTTTACGGTATCCATATCAACGCCGTGTTTTTCGGAATAGGCCGTGGCTAATTGAGCAAAACCACCAGGGGCAGAGCCATTATTTCTGATCATATCATTTAAGGGACCGGCGCCACGCTGGGGCAATCCTCCATAGCCGGTATCCTTCAATTTTTCGACGCCAACGGCCAAGGCAATGTCGGCCGCTCCCGATGCAACCGCGTAAACAGCGCCCCGGAAAGCTTCAGTGCCGGAAGCGCAGAAGTTCTCCACTCGGGTCACAGGGATGTTTGGAAGACGCAGGGCAACCGATAGCGGCACGCCCGATTTACCAACATGAACTTCCTCGATCGCGGTGGCAAACCATGCGGCATCAATTTGTGTGGTTTCTATTCCCGCGTCGTCTATGGCTTCCGCATAGGCTTCGACGATCAAATCTTCTGCGTCACAATCCCAGCGTTCTCCGAATTTCGAGCAACCCATACCAAGAATAGCTACTTTATCTCTAATACCTGAGGCCATGATATTTTCTCCTTATGCCGTCTGTACTTTTGGCGCGGCTTTCCAAAAATATTTGTTGAAGTTACGACGTTCGTCCGCCGCCTTGATCCGGAATACAAGACGGAATTCATCGCCGACTGCGACGCCACCTTCATCAACATCAGTGAAGTCGGCCATCATGCGGCCACCACCTTCGAAGGTCACCATGCCAAAATGATGTGGTGGGTCCGGCGCGTAGGTCAAATTGTCTGCGGTCCAGGACAGAATTGTGGCACTCGATTCTGACATTTTGTGATCTTCTTGGGTATTGATGGCGCCACAATTAGGGTTAACGCATATGCGAGATTTGGGAAATTGCACGGTGCCGCATTGTTCGCATTTGCCGCCGACAAAGCCGATCACCATCTCCCGGTTCCGGTACAGAGTGGAAAGCGCCGTCTGCTTGTCGGTTTCCGAACGGAGACCACCGTCCTGCTCCACCAGATTATTGAAGGCCAGGAACTTGTTATAGTTGGTCTCTTCCTTGCGGTGGGCAAGATGACCCTTGATGCCCTGACGGTTGGCCATGGTGGTCAGCAAATCGGTGGTCTTGAAAATCAAAGCGTCGCAGCCCTGGCCCCAGCCAATGACCATGATGGTTTGGCCGGGTTCAGCGTCTTGCAAACAATCCACTAGCATGATCAAGGAATGGGAAGTTCCTGCCTCTCCCATCACATTGTGCAAATTGTCGCGAGTTGCCTCCGGCGCCATGCCGCAACGTTTTGCAACCAAGCCGCTAATATTGCGGATGGTGCCGGGCATGACAAAATAATCAATATCGCCGGCGGATAAGCTGGTATTGTCCAGGGCCGCTTGCACCGCGTCAGGTACAATCTTCATGTAACCTTCGTCGCGAATCCAGCGTTCTTCCCAGTTATAGTCGAAGTCCGCATTCTGGCCACGATAATGGTCTACGAAGTCCACGGCGATTTGCCCGCAGCCCACATACTCCGCAACGGTATTGTCATTACTCAGTAATAGGGCTGCCCCTCCGTCGCCATACATCAATTCATTGGTATTTGCTGTTTGTGCCCGGCGATGTTCGCCTGTGGCGAACAGGGCGCTGCCACCCATACCTTGCACCACGTTCAGCGCGTTGACTAGGCCCGACGTAGCGGCCCGCTGGGATGATGTGATGTCCATAGTCATCATGTTCTGGCCAAGGTTCAGCGCAGTCCCCAGAACCCCGGAATTCTGCCTGTCGGTGAATGGCAACGTGGTCGAAGCCAAATAAATCGCCCTGATATCGTCGGGCCGGGTCTTGTCCAGACAGTCGCGGGATGCTTCGACCGCCATGGTCAAGGCGTCCTCATCCCAGTTGCACATGGACCGCTCACCCTTGTTGTAAGCTTTCAAGGCCCCGTTAAACCAACTGACATTCTCCAAGATCACCTTGCGAGGTAACCTGCGTCTCGGCACATAGCCACCATATGCCTTGATACCTACCATTCATTCTTCCCTTCGTGCGAGCGATACAGGTTCACTCGCACAGTTCTTGAATATTTGATTGCCCTCCAATCTACCAGAGCGCGCGGTTGGGTCAAGAGAACCGCCTAAATCGGCACTGCGTCGAAAGCCACGCTCATGCGGGTCTCAGGCGATTTGAATGGCAACACCCGATGGTAAAAGTAGCTGGGAAACAACACCAATAGTCCCATTTCGGGTCTGACTACTTTCAACTTCGGTACGATCCTTTGCGCCATGTGATTAGGAGCCCGACCAATTTCTAGATACCCATCTGTATCCGCTTGGTTTTGCACCGCGGCGGGCAGGCGGGGATAATATACGCCACTTAGCCATGCGTCGGGATGGATATGGGTGTCTTCGCCGCTCGAAACCTGCTGCGTGAACGTGCCCCAGGCTTCAAGGCGCCAGGTATCGGGTCTCCCCGCAAAAAATGGATGTGCCGGATCATCGTGCAGCTCATCCATATAGTGGCGTACTGCATTGTTCATGGCGTCGGAATAGGCGCGTACGGCCGGTCCCGGCTCCAGCATGATATTGCGGGTTTGCCGTCCCTGGGCCTGCCCCTTTTCGCTGAACCGATCAGGTTCTGCATCCACCTCTGCGAACAAGGCATCGTTGAAGGTCGCGGAGCTGCTGAATCCCTCCGGCACTGGAATATGTTGCGTAGTGACGAATAATTCCAAGTCCTGAAGATAGGAAACCGCAGCCTGGTTGGGGATATCGTTCAGGATGATGATTTTGTTGGCCAGGGCCGTGCGGTTGCCGGGATCGCAGGCAAGAGCTCCCTCGCAAGCTTCCAGGGCTGCTGTTAATGCTCCCTTTTGAAACTGCGTCTGGGCCAGGTTATTGAAAGCGAGTGGGTTACCGGGTGCCATTTTCGTGATCATTTTGAAGCCGGCTTCTGCTTCGTCCAATCGTCCTTGACGCAGGCGAACCAGAGCCAAGTTGTTGCCGGCAAGTAAACTTTTGGGTTCCAGATTTAGGGCTGTTTCGTATGCAGTGGCGGCCGGCGCCAATTGTTCAGCTTCCTGATACAGGTTGCCTATATTGATGTGGGCGCTAACCAGCCCGGGGGCTTTGTCAACGGCCGCCTTCAGGACAGACATGGCCTCCCCTGGTCGAGCCAGTTTCAACAGTACACGGCCCAGGGAATCCATAAGACCCGGTTCGCCCGGCATACGGTCGAGCGCCTCACGATAGGCCACCTCTGCTTTGTCCGGCCGCTGGTTTTCTTCTTGTAGTCCGCCCAAATTGGCGAAATTCATGACGTCCCCTGGTGCCAGTGCACATGCTGTCTCGGTCATTTCGATAGCTTCTTCTACCTGGCCGGTTTCGCGCAGAATATTTCCCAGGTTGGTATATGCGGGCCCGAAATTCGGCGCGATCCGAATGATTTTGCGCAGACATTGTTCTGCCAGATCCAATTCTCCAATTTGATAGGCCTGAAAAGCAGCCGGCAGAAGTAGGTTGGGAGAGACGCCTCGGTGCGCGGCCAAGTCCAAAAGATGTTGACGCGCACTATTGCGGTTCCCTGTTCGGGCGAAATGTTCAGCTTGCCGCAAAAGTTGTTCGGGGTCGTTCATGATGCCTCTCCAGCCACTGTCCATAGCATGGATCGATGAGGCAGGCAGCACGGGATGCTTTTTCCCTATGAACAAGGGACTAGGGGCGCTATCAAATGGGTAGATTATTTTGGCTATGCTGGAGGAGAAACGACAGCTATGGAACATCCGGTTCTTTTAACGGGCGGCGCTTCTGGTGTCGGCGAGGCGACAGCTGACTTATTGTTGAAGCGAGGACACAAGGTCATTTCCATTGATGTCAAACCATTCACCACTAGTAGTTTCGAGCAGCATCATTGTGACTTGAGCGACCCTGCCAGTATTGACGCAGCCCTGGCGAAATTGCCGGGGCCGTATTCGTCGCTTTTGAACGTGGCGGGCGTGCCCATGGCCGTGGGCAACGAATTGACGATGAAGGTGAACTATTTCGGCCTGCGTTATTTCACCGAAAGGGTCTTTGGTCGTATTGCCGACAGTGGCACTGTGGTCAACGTGGCCTCGATCGCGGGTAACAATTGGCGCAAGCGGCGCGGTTATCTCTCGGAATTGATGACGATCGAGGATTTCGACGCGGGCGTTGCCTGGTGGCGCGAGAATGAAGAGGCATTGGGGACCGACGCCTATACCTTCTCCAAGGAAGCGGTTGTAGTCTATACCATGGCGTTGGCAGGCAAGGGACTAGCTCGCGGTATCCGGGTTAACGATGTGGGGCCAGGTCCCGTGGATACGCCGATTTTACCGGATTTTACCAACGACGTCGGTCCGGAAAACATGCAGATGCTTATCGATACCATCGGCCGCCCTGCCCAACCTGTCGATATTGCTGAGGCGCTGGTGACTTTGGCCGAGGGACAGATCAGCTGGCTGAACGGGCAGCACATTATTGTTGATGGCGGTTTGATGGCGGGGATTTCTAGCGGCTGGAAAAGGTAAGCTCAAATGACGGCAGTCCGCTCTTTTGTCAATGTTGATCTATCGGACGATGCAAGCTTTAAGCACGGATTTCCCCGCGACTATTTTGCCTGGTTGCGGGAAAACGAACCGGTCTATTGGCAACCAAGAAGGAGAAAAACCAATGAGTGATCGAGGGAAACGTGAAAAGGGCAAGGCTTTGGCCCGTACGCTGCTAGAAGGCAGCGAAATTGGTGTCCGCGTACCCAAGAAATTCGTTGACTATAATCTGGAGCATTTGTTCGGCGATGTCTGGCAGGGTGACGATTTGACCCTGGAAGAACGCTCCCTGGTCACTTGCACAATTTTGGTGGCCCTGAACCGGGAGGCGGAACAACGCATTCATTTTCGAGCTGCTCAGAACCTGGGCCTGCCGCGTGACCGTATCGAGGGCATGATTATTCACGCCGCCCACTATGCTGGCTGGCCAGTTGCGGCTTCCGCCTTTCGGGTTTTGGCTGAAGTCTGGCCAGAAAATCGCGAAAAATAGGCTGCGTAGGAATTGCCAATCCTAAATCTTGGTGCTGATACTCGGCAACGCGGTCTGATCCGTGGCCGGTATTTCCCGGAAAAATCGGCGAGGAAGTTTTCTAACAAGTGGAAAATAGCCCGCCGATCGGTTCCAGAAGCGGGTTGCAGGTTATGTCCTGGGTCTCCCATTTCTAACAAATTATTGATGATTACCTATAATCAGTTACAAGATTGTCAGACCAAATTGTTTGAATGATTGCGATATCCAAGGCGTACTGCAGCGATGGCGTCCGCCACGGCGGCCTGGCTAGGATCGATTACTGGGACACCCAGCGTGTCTTCCAGACGGTGACGGTATCGCGCCATGCCTGCGCAACCCATGATTAGGGTGTCAGCACCGTCCTCTTCAATCAACTTCCGTCCAACAGCCGTCATACGGCTTTCAACTTCTTCCTCAGCTGACAGCCCGGTAACGCCGACGCCGATCGCCCGGTCTCCAGCTAGGCGCCCTTCCAGACCCATTTGCCGGATGTAACGTTTATGGCGGGTGACGCCCTTTGGCAGAATGGCGATGATACCGAATTTTTCTCCAAGGGTCAGGGCTGTAGTTATGCCGCTTTCGGATATCCCCATGACAGGCCGGGTTGTTGTTTCCCGTGCTGAATGCAGGCCAGGGTCCGAAAAACAAGCGATGACGAAGGCGTCAGTATTATTGCCCTCCCGCTCAATCAGACCACATAGAGGACCGACAACGCTGTCTACATGGCGTTGGGTCTCAATTCCCGGTGGGCCATCTTTCAGGGTGAGGCAATCGATGCTTGGGCCGTCAGAAAAACGCAAAGGCTGCATGGCGGCGTCAATGCCGTCGGTGACGTCGACAGAACTATTCGGGTTGATGACAACAATTCGCTCATTCATTGCTTTACTCCGGCGGAGGGACGGCTTCCGTCCGCTCAGTGATTAGACCGTAGTTTTCGATACGCCGGTGCTGTGCAAAGTTGAACACAGTTTCACGGATATAGCGGCCCCGGTTTAGATCGCACTCGGCCACAATTACCTCGTCCTCTGCCGTGGTGGCCAGGGCAACGATCTCTCCAGTAGGGGCGATGATACAAGATCCGGCCATCATATCCACGCCTCCTTCCATGCCTGCCTTGGCGGTGCCCACGGCCCAGCAACCGTTTTGGTAGGCGCCCGCCTGCATGGAGATATGATTGTGAAACATGCGAAGATGGGGGCTTTCCCATGCCACAGAATTATAGACCGGGGTGTTGTAACCCAACATGACAAGATCAACGTCCTGCATACCCATCACGCGCCAAGTTTCTGGCCAGCGGCGATCATTGCACAAACACATGCCCATGACCCCCCCCATGGTGCGAAAGACTGGGAAACCCAAGTCGCCAACCTCGAAATAGCCTTTTTCAAGATGTTGCCAGGGCCTTTCCGCCTCGTACGTGTCATGGCCCGGTAGATGCACCTTACGATACTTGCCGACAATGATTGCCTGCTGGTCGACCAAAATCGAGGTGTTAAATCGCCGTTTTCTTCCTGCATCGTCGTAGAACATCTCTGAGTAGCCGAGATAGAAACCTACGCCTAATTCTTTGGATAAATCGAACAGAGGTTGGGTTTGGCTCGAAGGCATTTCGGTTTCGTAGAAGCTGTCTAGTTCTGCCTCGTCCTCGATATGCCAACGTGGGAAGAACGTAGTCAGGGCCATTTCTGGATAGACCACAAGGGTGGCGCCCCGGCTGTGGGCTTGGCGCATCATGTTGGTCATACGATTTATGACGCTTTCGCGGCTTTCTTCACGCTCGATAGCCCCAAGTTGGGCGGACGCTACGGTAATGATGCGTGACATGGTCGTTCCCCGAAATTCCTTACAGCCTTTTTGGCAAGAGAATTGTATTCTATCATAAATACCAACACTGAAATGAGGGCGTTTTCTTGGCAATTCTTTTTCATTGCCCCTGGAACACTGCGGATCAGTGGCTGGCAGCCTTTCAGGCCGCCATGCCCAATGATGAGTTCCGTATCTATCCTGACCTTGGAAAGGTGGAGGAGATCGACGTCGCTATGGTCTGGCGGTTGCCGCATGGGGTGCTATCGGGCTTGCCTAATCTTTTGGGTGTTTGCTCACTGGGGGCAGGGGTTGACGCCCTTTTAGAAGATCCTGATCTGCCGAGGAATATTCCCATCGCTCGTTTGGTCGACCCCCTGATGATGGATCGTATGGCTGAATACGTCTGCGCCGCGGTTCTGCATCATCATTTGGGCTTTGACGACTATAATGAACAACAGACCCGGCAATTTTGGCAGCGCAACCCCACTACTGATGCTCGGGACCGCACTGTAGCCCTTTTAGGCATGGGTCAGATGGGCCAGCGATGCGCGGAGCGGTTGGGTGCTTTGGGATTCAAGCTAATCGGATGGAGCCGGGGTCCGAAGAAAATAGATGGCGTGAAATGTTTTCACGGTTGGGAACAGCTGGATGGCGTTCTGCAGGCAGCCAGCATCGTCGTCATTCTATTGCCCTCGACGAAACAGACCATCAACCTTTTCGATAAAGCAGCCTTAAATGCCATGCAGAAAGATGCATTTTTGATCAACTGCTCCCGCGGAGAGATCGTAGTCGAGGACGATCTGATTTCTGCGTTGGATAGCGGCCATCTTAGTGGTGCCACATTGGATGCATTCCGTCAGGAACCGCTGCCCTATGGTCATCCTTTTTGGCAACACTCCAAAATTTGTGTGACACCCCATATCGCCAGTCTTTCGGCTCCTGATACCGCCGCCGTTATTCTGGCTGACCAGTTGC
>CAJWZI010000004.1 GCA_913049615.1 uncultured Alphaproteobacteria bacterium
GAACAGGAATCGGATGCCACCATGATCCGCGCCCGCGCCTCCGCCGAAGCGCAGAAAATCTCTGCCGAGGGGATCGAAAAGGAGGCCGCCGCAGCGGGACGGGCTGAAGCGGAGGTCGAGGCTCTCCGCGTGGCCAACACCCAGCGTTTGCTTGAGGCTGAGGCCACGGGCATGGAAGCCAAGGCGGACGCCCTAAAGAAATACAACGAGGCCGCAACCTTCCTGGAACTGGCCAAACTATCAATCGAAGCCGATCGCGACATTCATATCGACCAAGCGAAAGCGATGGGTAACGCCTTGGAAGGCGCTCAAATTCGCATGTACGGCGGTGGCGACGGCACCGTGGATACCATCCGTGGCCTGTTCACCCAGGGATTTGGCGTCGGCGAGGTTTTAGAAGGTTTTGCCCAGTCCATGCCTGATGGGCTCCGCCAGAAGTTCAACGCCAATGGCCTGCGCGGTCTGTTTGGCCGCCCCTATGGCCAGGGCAGTCTGCGTGAAACAGCGGAGCATTTAACGGCCTTGGTCGAAAGCACCCTCGGCACAAAGAAATCCAGGGACGTCAACTTCCCCGATGCCTTGGAAAAGCTGGTCGCGGCGGCAGCCGATGACGACACCATGACCCAAACCCTGGATATGTTGCGGGAACTGAACAACCGAGGCGGATTTGATGAGGTTCCGTTCGAAAGTGTCTGGAATATTCTGCAGGCACTGGCCAAGGCCGCGGAATAAGTCCCGAAGCCAGTTGCCGCCATGGCCGATTTCGACGTCGTAATAGAGCATGTGGACAAGACCTTCCCGGGCAACACCCGGGCAGTCATCGATTTCAATGCAGAGATCGAACATGGTGAATTCGTCTCTATGTTGGGGCCGTCGGGCTGCGGCAAGACCACCCTGTTGCGCATGGTTGGCGGTCTGGAGGAAGTGACCGCTGGTCGTATCTTTATCTCGGGCCAGGATGTAACGGATCTACCCCCATCCCATCGGGACACCGCCATGATGTTCCAAAGTTTCGCCCTTTTTCCTCATCGTACGGTTTTCCAGAACGTCGAATTTAGCCTGAAAATGCGCGGCATGGACCGAGACATGCGGGGCCGACGTGTATGGGGGATGCTGGAAACAGTCGGGCTGGAACAACTGGCCGACCGCCGGCCGTCCGACCTGTCCGGTGGACAGCAACAGCGCGTCGCCTTGGCCCGGGCCTTGATCAGCCAGCCGACTGTGTTGCTGCTGGACGAACCTCTCGGAGCCCTGGATTACAATCTGCGTCAGACCATGATGGTGGAATTGAAGAAAATTCAGCAGGAAACCGGCATCACCTTCATCATGGTCACGCATTCACAACAGGAAGCCATGTCCCTGGCGGACAAGGTTATCGTGATGTCCGATGCCGTGGTGCAGCAGATCGGAACCTCCCGGGAGATCCACGAAAATCCGCGAAATCGCTTCGTTGCCGATTTCATTGGCAACAACAACATCTTCAAGGGCGTAATCCGTTCGCGCAGCGGTTCGATGGTCTTTGTCGAGGCCGGTAGCCAGCTCTATTATATTCGGGTACCCGAACACATTCGCCAGGTGCCTGTCGGTCAGGAAGCGAATTTTTCCGTCCGCGCCGACCTAATGCACACCGGCGACAATCCAGAAATGGCCAACAAGGTAGAAGGTGCTTATGTGGCAACGGAGTTCCTGGGCACCTTGGAAACCGATGTATTTGAAGTCAGCCCTGGACACTTCGTCCATGTGGAACAGCATCGCCACCTCGCCAATAATACCTATCACGTTGGCGAGATGGAAACCCTATGTTTCGCTGCCGATTCCGGCATGTTGCTGGAAGAAACCCGGCGGCCCGAAGACACGGCCAGTTAAGCGATCATGGATTGCACCGCCGACGTTGTTGTCATTGGAGCAGGCATTGCCGGCACCGCCACCGCCTATTATCTGGCCAAGGGCGGATCCAAGGTAATCGTTTGTGAAAAGGGAGAGATTGCCGGCGAACAATCCAGCCGCAATTGGGGCTTCGTCCGGCAACAGGGCCGCGACCCTGTCGAGATCCCCCTAATGATGGAATCCAACAAAATCTGGAGTGGGTTGGAGCGGGAGTTGAACGCCGATTTAGAATGGCTTTCAGCCGGTAATGTGGTCACGTTCAGCAACGCTGAAGAGGGCGCCGGATGGGAAGACTGGCGGCAAACGGCGGCGGAGTTTGGCCTGGACGCCAAGATCCTGACGCGGGATGAGGTGGAGGCCGTGGTACCCGGCAATGCCTTCGATTGTTACGGCGCCATATTCACCGAAAGCGACGGCCAGGCAGAACCCAGAAAGGCTACTGCGGCCCTGGCTCGCGCTGCGGAGGGGCGGGGCGCCGAATTCCATACAAATTGTGCGGTTTTCGAAGTGGAAACCACGGCCGGCTCTGTCTCCGGCGTGGCAACAGAACGGGGTACAATCCGTGCGCCCGTTGTGGTCTGCGCCGCCGGTGCCTGGTCCGGCCGGATGCTACGCAGCCTGGGACTAAAATTGCCGCAGATGTGGATCAAGGGCTCCGTCGCGCGGACGACGCCAGGGCCCCTTGTCTCCCACACCGCGACGTGGACAGGGGTCGCCTTCCGGCAGCGCCGGGATGGTACCTTTAACATTGCCCAACGCTCCGCTGATCATGACCTGACGTTGGAGAGCTTTTTGAATTTGCGGCCGTTCCTGGGCAGTTTTGCCAGCCATCGGCGTGACATCAAACTACATCTAAACCGCCTGGCCTTTGACCTTATGGGTGGCAGTTTCTCAAAGGCCGCATTGGCCAAGGAATTAACTCGCCACCGCATCCTTAATCCCGAACCCAACCACACGGTTCTGAACGACGCCTTGGCCAAATTGCACCGCCTGTTGCCACAGACGGCAAAGGTCAAAATCGATTTCAGCTGGGCCGGCTACATTGACATGGCTCCAGATATGCTGCCGACCCTGGACACACTCGATAGCCCCTCCGGTCTGGTTTTGGCAACAGGATTTTCCGGCCACGGTTTCGGTATGGGCCCCATCGTGGGCCGCTTAATCTCGGAACTGATTCTGAGGGGCGAGCCATCGCTGAATTTAGATGCCTTCCGCTTCGGCCGCTTTTCCGACGGCACGAAATTGACACCTCACAGCGTGGTTTGAATCATGGATACAGTATTGATCACTGGTGCGGCAGGCGGCATCGGCTCTAGAATGCGCCAACTTTTGAAGGGTATTTACCCCCGTCTGATCCTGAGCGACCGTGTAACGCCGACGAATTTAACCAGCGACGAAGAATTCATTGCGGCTGACCTGACCGACAAGTCAGCGATAGAAAGCCTCCTGGAGGATGTGGACGGCGTCCTCCACCTGGGTGGCCAGGCCATGGAGGCCGAATGGGGCGTCATCCATGGGGCTAACATCGTCGGTTGCTACAATCTGTTCGAGGCTGCGCGGATCAATGGCATTCGGCGAGTGGTCTTTGCCTCTTCGAACCATGCCATTGGATATTATCCGCGCCACGCCCGCATTAGCGTCGATCACAAGGTCCGCCCTGACAGCCGCTATGGTGTCTCTAAGGCATTTGGAGAGGCTGTTGGCAGTTATTATGCGGATAATTTCGGCCTGGGCGTCATGGTGATCCGTATTGGCAATGTTGACGACTATCCGGTCGACGAGCGGCGTCTATCCATTTGGATCAGCCCGCGCGATCTGGTGCAATTGGTTCGTATCGGCCTGGAGCATCCCGATTTGCACTATGAAATTGTCTGGGGCACATCCGACAATGCACGCTCCTGGTGGGATAACGAACCGGCCCGTCGCCTGGGTTATCGGCCACTGGACCGGGCCGAAGATCACCGCGACCACGCTTTAGCCAACGAAGCTAAACGAACACCGAACCCCATTGCAGACTACTACCAGGGCGGTGATATCTGTGCAGAAGAGTTTACGGGCAGACTACCGGGAACGGCGGTAGAGGATAGTGTAGATCCCCAGGAAGACGGAAATCATGATCAACGAAAATAATGTCGATGCCGTCCCCAGGGCGAAGAGGGTGGGCCTAATACGCTGGGTCATCGATGCGTTGATGTCCAGGGGTAGGGTATTCTCGGCACCCGAAAGCAGAGTTGTGCGGGCAAACTCATCATAGGACAAAGTGAAGCCGAACAGACCAGCGGCAACAACACCAGGTGTGATCAGGGGCAACGTCACCTCGCGGAACACCGTCCATTCGTCAGCACCCATATCGCGGGCCGCCTCCTCCAGTCCGGAGTCGAAACGGTTGAAAACCGCCATCATCACCAGATAACCGAACGGCAGGGCCCAGACCACGTGCACCGCTAGGCCGGATGTGTACCAGGCTGGCGACAGGCCCAATTGCCGCATCAGGATCGCCATGCCCAAGCTAAGCAGGACGCCTGGTACCATCAGGCCGGTCAGGACGGTGTAGAACAGGACATTTGAAAACATGAACGATTTGCGAAACGCCATGGCCAACATGGTAGCGAACAAGGCCGTGATAACCATGACCATGAGGGCCAAAATGATCGAGCGACCCATGGCGCCTTGCATGTCGCCCACCACGGATGGTTCCAGTAGTTTGTTCCACCAATAGAGACTAAACCCACGCATTGGAAACGAGGTTCCACCGCGGCGCCCCTGAAAGGACAGGACAAACATGGCAAACATGGGGCCATAGATAAACAGCAGAAAGATCACGTAATAAATACTGAACCCAAATTTCACCCGCAATTTTCGCCAACGTTCCGGCGTCCGGCGCACCACCCTAAAGCTCCTTCCTAATATCAATAATGCGCAGAATAACTATGATGCCGATAACCATGGACAACATCAGCATCAACGCGTTTACGGCAGCAAAAGGATAATTCGCGATGCCATAGTAGTTGAGAATAACGGTACCAGCGGTCGAAGTTTTGCCGCCGTAAACAACAACGGCGGTGGCGAATTCACCCATGATCATGACGAATATGAAAATCATCCCAATGGCGACGCCCGGTAGGGACATTGGGCCAATGATTTCCCTAAAAATCTGAAACGGGGTAGCACCCATATCGATGGCGGCTTCCAGGAAGCTTTTATCAATCTTGGCCAATGAGAAGAAAATTGGCCCTATGCACAACACCACATAGATTTGTACCAAGGCCATGGTATAACCAAATTCCGAATAGAACAGAAAGCTGACCGGCTTATCCACGATACCGAGGCCGGTCAGGGCCTGATTGATCAAGCCTCTCCGGCCCAACATGGGCAGCCAGGCTACTGCACGGATCAAATACGAGGTCCAGAACGGCACCATGCACAGCAAAAACAAGGCCAGTTGCCATTTGAATGTCTGCACCTGCAAGGCGAGAAAATACGCGATGGGATAACCCACGATCAGACACAAGATCATGGTCACAAGGGTGTAATAGACCGTTGAACCAAGGGTGCGGATAAAAACACTGGGAAATAAGAAACGATCTGAGTCAGCATCAAAAAAACCCTTGGTATAAAAATACTCCCCATAGAAATCCAAGGAAAAGGCCGGGCGTAACCCTTGTGGGGAATTCTCCCAAAAGCTGAAAATAATGATGGAAACCAACGGAATAACCAGAAACAAGATCAGCCAAATAGTTGCCGGCGTGATCAGCCAGGCCGTTGGAAACCCCTCCTCAGTACGGGAAATCTTGGCCTGAACCGACGCTTCCGCGTGCTGCGGCTGGCTGCCAATCAACCCGCCATGATGTATATCACCGACTTTGGACATAAGTGGTTGCGTCAGGCAATTCGCAGTCGAAAATAGGGGCCGTTACGGCATACGCTGCAACGACCCCTATTATTTCACTTCGATTCCCATTAGGGAATGGTTCTTATTAAGCGCTCAGAAATTCCGTCCAACGTTTCACCAGATAATCGTTCTCAGTCATGACAGAGTTCCACACTGCAATTTTTTTGAACCTTTGTTCATAAGAACCACCGTCACGCACATCTCCCTTAGCAATAAGTGGCGAGCCGAAGGGATCAGGTAGTTCACGAGCCGCCGGTTTACCTTCGTACCAGAAGTCCCATTCTTCCGCAGACAAACTTTTCTTGGTGTTCGCTGGGGTCGACAAGTAATAACCCTGACGGGCGACAAATGCACCGGCCCAACCATCAAGCCACCAATTGAGATACTCATATGCCTGGTCCAGTTTCTTGCCGCTAGTCTTAGCCGAAATTGCTAGAGCACCGTGCCAGCCGCGCATTCCTTCCTTAGGCGAAGCATAGATGCAAGGCACCCCTTCGGCCTTCACAGCAGTCACCGCAGGTGACCACATGCTCTGCAGGACGACTTCACCACTAACCATCAGATTAACCGATTGGCCAAATGTCGACCAAAATGCGCGAAAATGTCCTTCTTTTTTCTTTGTGATTAGAAAATCAACCAGGAAGTCGATTTCCTTACGGGTCATGTTGCCCTTATCACCGAATTTCATTAAGCCTAGAGCTTCTACGCCCATAGCCGCATCCATGGCACCGATCTGGGGGATGTTGAGGAGCGCCACCTTGCCCTTGAAATCGGAGCTGAACAGCTCGGCCCAACTATCGATGGGACGGCCCGTATCATCCGGGTTGTAGCCGAGGGAATCAGCATTATGGATAGACGGCAGGGCGGAAATATAACGGGATGGCCCTTTAGCCCTTTCGCCGTTCTCATCCACCCACATCTGGCGGACCGGCGCATCACCTTGGCCAACCTGTGAGCCCGGGGTCAACTTGCCGGTTTTAGACAGATTAGAAACCTTATCCCAGTCCTTTATGCGTTTAGTATCAATGGGCTGAAAGACCTTTGAGGGGATCATAAAATCGAACATGTCAAAGTAGCATTCAGAGACCTCGAACTGGTCATTCTGCTGCAGAGACTTAGCAAACAAAGCGCCGTAGTCAATTGCTTGGCCGCGGATCTTGAAGCCCACGTCCTTGGCGGCCTTGGATTGAATCTCGTTGATGATACTTACGCCCAGCCCGATGGTCCGGATCGGATCAGCAGCCTGTACAATGTTGGGGAAGCCTGTGATCGTGCCCGCAGCTGCAACGCTGGCGGCGGTCCCCATGAATTTCCGGCGACTCAGATTTGCCGCTCTGCCCGCATTCTTATCTCTTTGCATGCTCATTACTTACCTCCCATATTTGCAATTTCGTCTCGCCCCAATCTTCGCACGAAATCTGGGGTAAAATCCACGCCTGATCTGCCTAGCACTACACCAAATTGATGATACATTAGGTCTTCAAATCAACAAACGTAAAGTAGCTAATTTTTGTCACTACTCTTAGAGGTTGGAGAATAATGCAGTGACGGTCCTAATCAAAAATGGCCGCATCGTGACGGCGGCAGACGATTATCATGCCGACATTTTTATTGGCGACGAAACAGTATCATTGATCGGTCGGAATCTTGAGATCGATGCGGACCACGTTATCGACGCCGCCCGCAAATTGGTGATACCGGGGGGCATTGACCCCCACACCCATCTTGAAATGCCATTCGGTGGCACCACCACCTCTGACACATTCGAAACCGGTACGCGGGCAGCAGCCTACGGCGGCACCACCACCATCGTGGACTTCGCCATTCAGACCAAGGGCACCTCAACACTCGATGCCTTAGATGCCTGGCAAGAAAAGGCAGCTGGACGTACAGCCATCGATTATGGTTTTCACATGGTCATCACCGACATGCCCGAGGACCGGCTGCAAGAAATGCGGCGCCTGTCTGACGAGGGCGTGACCTCGTACAAGATGTTCATGGCCTATCCCGGCGTCATGCTATCCGACGACGGCACCATCTTTCGCGCCATGCGCAAGGCAGGTGAAGACGGCACCCTGGTCTGCATGCATGCGGAAAACGGCATTGTCATCGACGAATTGGTAAAGATCGCACTATCGGAAGGCAATATTGGTCCCAAATACCATGCTCTTACCCGCCCCACCCGTCTGGAGGCGGAAGGCGCGCACCGGGCTCTGGCTATTGCCGAGGTGGCACAAGCTCCGGTCTATCTGGTGCATTTAAGTTGTTTCGACGCCCTGGAACAGTTGCGCATGGCCCAAGCCAGAGGCGTCATGGCTCATGCGGAAACCTGTCCGCAGTATCTCTTGCTGGACATGGATTGTTACGACGAACCCGGCTTCGACGGCGCTAAATACGTGCTGACCCCGCCCTTACGGGAAAAATGGAACCAGGAAGAACTATGGAGCGGGCTACGTAATTCTTCCCTGGATGTGATTTCAACCGATCATTGCCCTTTCTGTATGAAGGATCAAAAGGAACTGGGTCGGGACAATTTCAGCCAAATTCCCAACGGCGGTCCCGGGGTGGAAAACCGTATGAGCCTGATATTTCACCGGGGCGTCAACCACGGAAATATTTCGCTAAACCGGTTTGTCGAATTGACTTCCACGTCACCGGCTAAGATCTTCGGCCTGTTTCCAAAAAAAGGTACCATTGCTGTAGGCAGTGACGCTGACATCGTAATATTCGACCCCGAGCGGGAAGAGGTCATTTCGTTGCATAATCCCCACACTCATCATATGAACATCGACTACAACGCCTATGAAGGGATGAAAGTGCGTGGCTTTACCGAGACTGTGCTCTCGCGGGGCCGAGTGATCATCAATAGGGGCGAATATCTGGGGCGGCCTGGTGACGGGTCCTTTATCAAACGCGGACCTTATGGCGGTCTGCACGCCAACAGCAAGGGGGCCGCCGCCCGCATTGCCCTCTCCACCTCCTCCCGTCTCGGCGCGCCCGGGGCACATCGTTAACAGCCGAGAAACGTCAAGATCCATTCGCGCACATCGGCCTCGTTGGTTGGTCGAGACAGATCTGCAAGAGCCGCTTCTACAGTTTCCTCTCCAATACGTTGCCGGCGGCTGTCATAGAGGTTTTTGGCAAATTCCCTGGTCATTTCCGGATGGTTTTGAATTGTCAGGACATTCTGCCCAATCGTCATCGAGCCGATGGGGCAAAATTCACTCCCGCCCAGAACGCGCGCCTGGCTGGGTGGAATGATCACCTGGTCCTGGTGCGAAGCCAACAGTTCCAGATGGGAAATGGGCGCGCCGTCTTCTGATAGTTCATGACGGTGGACACCGATGCCCCAGCCCGACGCTCTTCCAACCCTTCCGCCAAAGGCCTGACCAATCAGTTGGTGGCCGAAGCAGATGCCCACCAGAGGCCTTGATTCAGCTGCACTTCGGGCGAATTCCTCTAGATCGCCAATCCATTCGTCTCCGTCATAGACACTGGCCGCGCTGCCCGTGAGCAACCAGCCGTCACATTCGTCACCCCTCCTCGGAAACTTACCCCCATAGCAGTGATAGGATTTCAACACGGGACCGCTGCCATCTGGCGATAAAAATCGCCGGAAGGCTTCCGTGTAGCTTGGGGCGTGAGTTTGCAACGGGGTCGCTACAGCGCCACATTCCAAAATGCCGATAGTCAAGTGCCATCCAGCCATCAATCAGCGTCGATCAATTTGCCCTTGTCATTACCAACTTCGGGCTCGTTGACGCGGGCCCGACCATCGAATGCACATCTTTGTCATTGTCCGCTTCCCACAGGGCGGTGTTCAATTCCTCCAAAAGGAGGATAGAGGGGGCATTGCGTTTGCCCGGGCGATTCAGGGTGATAAGAGCACGGCCGTCTACGGCCTCGCAGATGAGGTATTCAAGTTTTTCCATAAAATTAGGCTCTTAATGTTAGGCTTGGCCCCGGCGATGCACGGGACGCATCACCTTCAACAACCAAAAAATAACGCAAAATATACCCGTCAGAATGACCAGAGCAACCACCGCTGCCAGCCGCGAGCCAAAGGGACCGTCCAGGGTGTAACCCGGTTCCAGCAGATACACACACAAGATCTGCACTGACTGCAGAGCCGCTCCGGCACTGAACAGGATGGCAATGAAGGTGGAGCCACGCAGGGACGCGAGTACCATACCCTCGGCGCTACGTTGTTCCACGATGTGATTTCGGTAGGCACGCCAGTGATAACCGCAGAATCCGGCAATACCCACGATCACCACCGCCCACAAGGTGGCATTTTCATAACTCAAGCCGTTGATGATCAGATTAAACAGATCTTCGAATGGCTGATAGAAATACAGAAAAATCAGTACGACGATGTAGATTATGAACCCCACCAAGGTCCAAAACCACTGCCAACCACTCATCTGCCACCTCTTTCACGCCTAGATTGTAGGCCATTTTAAACACCCCAGCGCGGTCGCGATAGTCCTACATTTCGGTTTTCACAACCACTGAGATGGCTTTGCCGAATATCACCATTTCCGGACTCGTACGGCGATATGTTTCCAAGGTCGCAAGAATGTCCTCCCGAAAGTGCGGCGCCGGCATTTTGGGCGAACTCAAAGCCGGTAATTGCGCAAAGACCGCTTCCACCGCAGCATCGATTTCTGCTAATAACGTCAGCCGGGCGGCCTCGGTTTCAGGGGCAACTTCCAGGTACGGTAGGGCTATACTTAGATAGTCGATAAATTGCGGCCACCGCGCCAGAATACGATATAGACCAGGCACGAACGGCTCGCCATCCACCTCCGTGCCAAGTTTCATCAAACAGGCCTGCAAGTCTGCAGGTATGGTGGCGATATCTACCATGGCAGGCAAGACCGGCAAGATCTCAGGCGGAGACCATATTACAGACGGCCAACCCGGACCATAAGGTGTCAAACCCAACAACAACTGCCGCAGCAGACCTGCGAACATCAAATTGACCGGCGCAACCCGAACAAAATTGGCACAGATATCGCCAATTTCCTGAACATCCACTTTGTCCAGATGTGGCAAGGCAGGCCAATCCGGTGGTAATTCTGGAAGAGTCAAATCGGCCGCAATTCCCCAGCCGGCACTCTGCGCTGTACCTGAAGAAAATGCGGGGCCGATAGCGGACCAAGTCCATTCCAGCCAGCCGAACTTGGTCGCAAGATTCCGCTGTAGAGAGGAAACATAAGGCGCCGCCCACAGGCGGCGAATTTGGCTATAGATATGTGCGATCTCTCCCGTAGCTTCGTCTTCGGACAATTCCGCCAGCATTCGCACCTCTACCAAAAATCGGCCCAGTCGTCGTGGACTCGTGGCTATGCGGATATCTCTCCGCTCGAAATCGTCGTTCGTTGCATCAGGCGTTTATGACATGACGTATCGAATTCCGTTGCCCGATGCAGAGCAGCTTGATTGTCCCAAATCACAACATCGCCTTCACGCCACTGGTGACGAAAGGTATTCTCAGGCCGTGTCGCGCGCATCAGCAGATCATCGAGCAAAGCGCGGCTTTCATTCTCCGGCCAGCCAACGATAGCTTTGGCGTGGGCGCCCATCATCACTGATTTTTTGCCATTTGCCTCGTTAGTCCGCACCAGACGGTGTTGCGCAGGCTTTATGCCGACCGATTCATCCGCCGAAAATTTGAACCCAACCAGCCCGCGGGAATAGGCAAAATCATGCTCAACGAGCAATTCCTCAATTTCCTGCTTCTTGGTATCACTAAGTGATTTATATGCAGCCCGGGTAGAGGCGAACTCCGTCGCTCCACCTTCAGGCGGGACAGTGCGGGCAGTTAGAACTGAACATAGTGAAGGAATAGCCTTGAACGTACTGTCGGCATGCCACAGCATATTTGCTTTCTGGTAGAACATGCGTCGGTCGTTTTCTGGTATGACCTCGCCGGTTTCAATGTCCAGATTTGACTGGCGAGCAAACGGCGTTCCAGCGCCTGGATTTACACCGCGGGTGCCTTCCAGATGACCAAACCGATTACTGAACGCTATCTGCTGTTCGTCGGTAATCGGCTGGTCAGAAAGAATTAGAATCAAATATTCATCCAGCGCCTCTCGGATTGCCACAAACTCGTCATCCGACAACTTCCGGCGAAGATCGACGCCCGTAATTCGGGCGCCAAACACCGGAGTGACGGACGTAATGGAGATTCCCATAGTAACCTACTTAGTTTGCCAAAGGCGGCCTGCGCAGATGCCATTCTGTAGCCTGTTCGTAGGCGTGGGCTACTTGCAGCAATACCGGCTCTTCAAACCAACCGGCCATCAATTGTAGGCCGATGGGTAGACCATCTTCGGTAACGCCGCACGGGATAGAAATTGCGGGTTGGCCGGTGAAACAGGCCAGGCGCGTGAGTTGGCCCAGGACGCGCCAGCCGGTGACCTCCTTGCCATTAACCATTATTGTGCCCGTTTCGATGGGAACAGGCGGGATCACCGTTGTAGGCATGGCTAGAATAGGCGTTTGCTCCAGCACTCCAGCCATCTCCCGCTGCGCCATAGCCTGACACTGTCGGGCTCGGATGAAGTCGGTTGAGGTCAGGCCTTCGCCCAGACGGAGGCGTTCGTTCACATCTGGTGACAGATCATCTCCTCGGTCACGCAGATGCACTTCATGTACTGACAGGGCTTCGGCCATGGCCATGGTGTTCCAGCCCTGAACCGCCTCTCGGTTAAAGGGAAGAACCGCCTCCTCGACGGATGCGCCTAAATCATCTAGGACCTTAATGGCAGCGTTTACTGCCGATTCAATCTCCGGATGCAGGCGGTCGAAATAAAAATCCTGGGGCACGCCGATCCGCAGACCAGCTAGTGGCTGGTCCAACTCGGATGTGTAATCTCGCACCCTCGCGTGTGCCGTAGACGGGTCCGCCTCGTCTGTGCCGGCAATAGCTTGTAAAACCAGGGCCGCATCGCGAACCGTACGTGCCAGAGGTCCGCCATGATCCAAACTCTCACACAACGTATAGATTCCGGCACGAGACGCGAGACCGTAGGTCTGTTTGAGACCGACGACACCGCACAAGGCGGCAGGAATTCTAATAGATCCGCCTGTATCACTGCCCAGGGTTGCCATGGCCAGGGCGGCAGAGGTGGCGCAACCGGAGCCGGACGACGAGCCGCCTGATACTTTAGACGTATCCCACGGGTTGAGGGCGGTGCCAACAATTGGGTTTATCCCTGTGGGGCCAAAAGCAAATTCATGCAGATTCAACAGGCCTAACATGATGGCGCCGGCATTGCGCAATCGAGCCACCGACGTGGCATCAGTATTGGCGATGCCCTCCGCAAGGATTTTGGAGCCGCATGTGCGCTCCATACCGGCCACCTGGAAAAGATCTTTCACCGCAAGAGGAATGCCGTGCAAAGGTCCTCGATAGTTGCCCGCGGCAATCTCCTCTTCTGCCGTCTTGGCGGCAGCAAGGGCAGCGTCCGGGTACAATGAAACATAAGCGTTCAAGGTTGGGTTCACGGCATCAATGCGTGCTAGTTGGCTTTCCATTAGTTCAACTGGCGAAACCTGACGCCGTTCCATCAATGGTGCCAAAGTGGCTATATCCATCAATGCGAGTTCAGAATTGCTCACTCCACCGCCTCCGGTACTGCAACAATCAACAGAATGCCATATACCGCCACATAGAGTGTATCCTTGATGGCGCCCAGGCCATGCTTATTTTCTCCGCCCTGCAACAGGATCACGATGATTTCCAGCACAAAAGCAAGAATGGCCAAAAAGAAGAACGGCCAGATGGTGCTCCACCACGACAGCTCAGCTGGCATTGTCATGCCTTGTACCGTGCGCCAGATCAATAACAGGATGGGCAAGGCGATCAGATAGGCATGGGCCACAAGGAAGCGAAATCGTGTCAGGTTTCGGTCCAACATCCAGAAAATTAGGAAAAACAAAGCAATATGAAGGACATCCCAAAACATGGAGGCGTATTTCTCACTGCCGCCATATTGTCGCAAATTCAGAAAACCAAGTATCAAAAGGAATGTAACCGCGTCACATAACAACCATTCCCGGAAATTCTCTGCCCCGCTTTTGACATTCCAGCCACGCGCCGCCTTGTCAAACAGCAGAACGAGTGCCACCGCTAGGGCGGCGGGATAAAATAGATGCAAGACGACAAAATGCTGATCCGCTGTGGACAGATAGACCCAGTTCAAGAGCAGGAAGGCCACGAGCAGCGCTAACAATCCCAACAAGCGCACGCCGACAGACGTCGGTTGGGTCTCAGCCGCCTCGCCTGCCCCGACTTCGACGCCGGCAACATGTTGCGAAGGCGTCTGACCGCCCTGGGGCACCGTCTGTACTATCAGATAGATTACGAACGCCACCAACCCAAAGCCGGCAACAATCAACATAATGACAAAAAAGGTGATGGCCCGGCCGTCTGCCCGCCAATCTGCCGCCTGACCCAGCAACCCGTCTGTGGAAAACTGCCACACGCCTAGAATTATTGCTACCAGCAGCAAAATAGCAGCTAGCAGATATTGATACCAACGGCCAGCGACACCGCCAACCGTGCCGCCGGCCGGCCCGCCCCGCGACAGGGACACGGCCCGCCCAATAAGAAAAATTAGAAACGCCAAGACACCGACAACGGCGATAGCCGCCATGACTTCGATAAATATGACCGAACGACTATCCACTCTACGACTTGCGCTCCCTCATCAAATTTTACGCTTCGTTCCGTCCGCGTACGGTTTCAAGATAGTCCATCACCTCATCCAGGTTCACCACATCCGCGTAACGGCGACCCACGTCCAACAGATTAGATTTATGCGGCCCCTCTTCTACGTCACCAACACAATCCTCGGGTACAGCCACCCGAAAGCCAAAGGAAAATGCGTCAATAACTGAAGCGCGAATACAACCAGACGTGTTGCAGCCAACGATGATCACCGTATCTACTCGCTCCTTGATGAAAAACTGAGTTATCGCAGTCTGGAAAAAGATCGACGGACCGGTTTTACAAAATACCACGTCGTAGTCCGAGTCATAGATCCGAGGTTCCAACTCAGTGCAAGGATGGCCATGATGAAATTCCTCCACGACAGTTGGGATTTTCCAGTAGGGTGCATCCCTGCCGGATGAATAGGCAGTATAACAGGTTGCCACGGGTACATTGGCGGCACGTGCAACCTTTAACATTCTTGCAGTGTTTTCGACTGCACGTTCCACTAGGGGCCGGCCACCCAAGGTATACTGCCCATCCGTGAATCCGGTTTGAAAATCCACGACAGCGATACCCGGCCGTTCACCGAACCCAATTTTGTAGGCCCCAAATCCTATTTCCTCGTATTTGTCTATCATGCCGTTTGTTCCTTCAGTGTTACGTCAAACCGATCCTTGAAGGCCCCAGCCAATCGTTGGTACAGCACTCCTACCCGGATCACCGAAAAATCTCGAAAATCGATGATAGTCGAGGAACGCCCCTGATGGTTAGCATATTGCGATAGGCCGTAATCAAAGGCGATGTCGGCCGCTTCACGCACCACAGCATCGATATCCGCCAACCGATACTTGCTGCCCAAGAGTGATAGGTTAGCGGACGATCCGAACACCGGCATATTCCGTTCCAAGGCTTGGCGGGCGATTTCGTCATGCATCTGCCCGGCGTTCAATAACATGTCCAACGTGCCAGCTTTGGACGAAGATTGCAGGACAAAGGGATCAACCTTGGCTAAGAAAGTATGATCTTCACGAAACGGTGCGACTACGGAAAATGGCAGGCCGACCGCCTCCACCATCTGCTGAACCATTGCATGGCGGTCAGTATCCATTATGTGCAGAGCGGCGGACATGTTAATATTTCCAAACATGCCACTGGGTTTCTCATAAGAGCGGCTTTTGGCATCGAAGATACGGCGGATGCCCTGGGGTGTGGCGGCCAGGATGGCGTAGGCGACATCCAACGGGGCAATTGCTACGCCACCGCTGCCTAAGGTATTTAACAGTTTCGTGACATCGTCCCGCAGATAGTTAGGCGGCACAGGATCGTGGGTGCGCCGCTCGACATGAGACAGCGGCTCAAGCGGCGTTTCCAACTCAATTATGTTACTTAGTACCATACAGCCGGTCGCCCGCGTCACCCAGTCCGGGCAAAATATAGCCGATATCGTTCAGCTGGCGATCGATGGCCGCCGTCAAGATGGGCACGTCCGGATGGGCAGTGGAAAACGTCTCGATCCCTTCTGGCGCTGAGACGAGAGAGACGAATTTCATTTTCTGGGCCCCGGCCTCCTTAAGGCGGGTCACAGCAGCGGTTGCGGAATTACCGGTGGCCAGCATGGGGTCAACCACTATGACTTGCCGATCGCCGATGGAATGGGGCAGTTTCAGATAATATTCCACCGCCTCAAGGGTATCATGGTCACGGTACATGCCGATATGCCCCACCCGAGCCGAGGGGATTAGATCCAGCATGCCCTCCAATAAGCCGTTTCCAGCCCTCAGGATCGACACCAGACACAATTTCATGCCGTCCAGCACCGGCGCTTCCATGACCTCTAGCGGCGTCTCGATCCGTACGGTCTTCACGGGCAAATCGCGGGTCGCTTCAAATGCTAGCAGGAGAGCAATCTCTCCAAGCAACTGTCGGAATTCAGCAGTTGAAGTTTCGATTCGGCGCAACAAAGTCACCTTGTGCTGGATCAGCGGATGATCCGCCACTGTCGCATTCAGTGCCGCCATAGCCACGTCCCCTCTTTTGTTATGGACGCAGTTTAACCGCAGACCGCCAAGCCTCCTAATTCCAATCAGTCAATGCAGATTCCAAAACCCAAATATTTAGATTTGATGGAATCACTGATGTTCAAGACTAGTGATCTGCGCAGAATTCTGTGTAGTCACGCTCACAGTGACCAAACTGGCTGTGCCCGATGAAAAGCCAGTTTGATCAAGTCAACAATTAGGCTCAAATTTCCTAGCCTCGGCCCACGAAGGGCATTTGCGTCGCCATGACCGTTAGCGTTTGTATATTAGCATCCAGGGGTAAGCTGGCCATGTAGACGATTGCCTTCGATACATTATCTACGTCCATGACGGGTTCCGGCTTAATGGAACCGTCCGCCTGAGGCACGCCATCGACCATGCGCCCGGTCATGGGCGTCAGGGCATTGCCGATATCAATCTGGCCACAGGCGATATTGTATTTCCGGCCATCCAGGGAGGTGGATTTAGTCAAACCGGTCACCGCGTGCTTGGTTGAAGTATAGGGCGAAGAGTTCGGCCGTGGCGTGTGGGCCGATATAGAGCCGTTGTTGATGATACGGCCACCCATTGGATCCTGAGCCTTCATTACCCGGAACGCCTCTTGCGTGCACAGGAACACGCCCGTCAGGTTGACGTTCACTACCATTGACCATTGTTCGAACGTTAGATCCTCGAGGTTCACTGGCGGCGCACCGGCCCCTGCGTTGTTGAACAACAGATCCAGCCGGCTGAATGCCTTTGTCGTAGCGCCAAACAGTGCGGCACAGTCATCGGGATCAGTAACATCCGTGACGACGGCAATTGCCCGTCTAGCATCTACGCCAGCCTCAGCTATAGTTTCCTCCAAGGTATCCTCCCGCCGACCGGCCAGGACCACCGAGTAACCTTCCGCAAGCAACGCGACAGCTGCACCCCGGCCGACGCCAGATCCTGCGCCCGTCACAATGGCCACCTTGTCTTCTCCACTCATTTTGCCGTTCCCTATTCTGATTGGCGTTCGCCCTCAAGGTAATGCTATTCAACGCCGTAATCGACCCGGAAATGACCGATTGTATCAGGGGCCAATAGTCACCTCATATGTCCGCGCTGGCATTCATGTTCAAGATCAGACATGCGACAAATTGCTCCGCAGGTCGATCCAGATAGACGACACCCTGGACAATATCCTGCCGGCACATAAAATTCTGGGGAGAATTGAGTTTGGCGGTGTCCGGATTGTAGGTCAGATCGGACGTGGCGAAAACGGCTTGATATCCAAAATATGACCTCCCGCATCCACTAGGCCGTCAGCGCGCTGATAGGCAGTGATCGAAATCGCGCAGTTGTGAATTTCTTCTCGTTCCGTGGCCTGGGACAGCGGTATATGGGGCCTCCGTTATTGATGAGATTATTGCCCTGCGATTACCCCGACCGACAACGGATGGCAAGCATGGCGGAGCCTGCTAGACTCACCGCGCCATTTGGTTGGGAAAGTGACGAGCATGAAGTCGGACAGCTACTACGGCTTGGTCATGGTGTTTGTGGGGTTCACCTTGTCCGCCATGAGTTTTGGCGGTCTGGCCGCCGTTGGCGTTTTCCTGAAGCCGCTAATCGCGGAGTTTGGCTGGTCGCGGGGCGCGACGGCCGCCGGATACACCGTCGCCGCTTTTTCAGCGGCAGCATTTGGTATTCCCTTGGGTTATTTTGCCGACCGCAAGCCGACCCGGCGGTTTATGTTTATGGGCGCGACGGCCCTCGCTACTGGTCTGTTACTGCTCAGCCAAATCTCGGCGATCTGGCAATTTTACCTGGCCTATTTTCTTTTCGGTGCCTTTGGCCATGCCGCCATTTCCAGCACCATTTGGGCTAATATCGGGCAGTGGTTTACCCACAATAAGGGCCTGGCCCTAGGTGTCGGCCTGGCCGGCAGCGCCTTTGGGCAGGCGGCTGTACCCTTTTGCGCTAGCTTGCTGATCTCAGCCCTTGATTGGCAAACCGCCTA
>CAJWZI010000005.1 GCA_913049615.1 uncultured Alphaproteobacteria bacterium
ACTTCTGCTGCGTGCAGGAGCCTTGCCGGCCCCTTTGAAAATTTTGGAGGAACGCACCGTTGGTCCATCCTTGGGTGCTGACTCTGTTGCGGCAGGTAAGATTGCGTGTGTGATAGCCTTCATCGCCGTCATGGTCTTCATGGTTTTGTCCTATGGCTTGTTTGGACTTGCTGCTGATATTGCGCTTTTGATCAACCTGTTTCTGATTTTGGGTACGTTATCAATTCTGCAGGCTACACTCACCCTGCCGGGTATCGCTGGCATCGTTTTGACCATTGGTATGGCAGTCGACGCCAACGTTTTGGTGTTTGAGCGTATTCGGGAAGAAATCCGCACCGGCAAGACACCTTTTGCGGCGATGGAGGCTGGTTACCAGCGCGCGCTTGGCACCATTTTGGATGCTAACATCACTACGCTAATTGCTGCCGTGATTCTGTTTGCCATGGGATCTGGTCCGATTAAAGGTTTTGCCGTGACCTTGGGTATAGGTATTTTGACCTCCGTGTTTACGGCCGTGGTCGTCACCCGAATGATGCTGGTTTTTTGGCTGCGCCGGACCCGCCCTGCCGCACTGCCGATATAGGTGATGGATAGATGTTTCAGTTAAGACTCGTCCCCACTGGCACCAACATTCCCTTTATCGCGTGGCGTAGGCTTGCCATGTCTGGCTCCGCGGTACTGGTGGTGTTGTCCCTGATCCTGGCTTTTGTCCCGGGCCTGAATTTTGGCATAGATTTTCGCGGCGGCATTCTGATCGAGGTGCAGACCCATGGTCCCGCTGATTTGGGTGAAATGCGGAGCAAGACTGGCAGTCTGGGTTTGGGCGAGGTCTCCCTACAGGAATTTGGTGCCGACGACACGGTGCTGATCCGGGTTCAAAAACAACCCGGTGACGCTACAGCCCAACAGACGGCGGTTACCAAGGTGCGTGCTGCGTTGGGCGAGGGCATCGAATATAGGCGGACAGAATTTGTTGGCCCCAAGGTCAGTGGCGAATTGATTCAGTCAGGCGCCATCGCCATCGCCCTAGCAGTGGTCTTGATGCTCATCTACATTTGGTTCCGGTTCGAATGGCATTTTGGCGTAGGTGCCGTAGTCGCAATTGTGCATGACGTGGTCCTGTCCGTGGGCATGTTCGCCATGACCCAATTGGAATTCAACCTGTCCACCATTGCTGCGCTCCTAACCATTGTCGGTTACTCCATCAATGACACCGTGGTGGTGTACGACCGAGTGCGGGAGAATTTACGCAAGTATAAGTCCAAAAGTCTCCCGGATGTCTTGAACCTGGCTATCAATGACACATTGTCGCGCACGACAATGACTTCCATCACAACCCTGCTGGCCTTGGTCGTTCTATTCATATTTGGTGGGGCGGTGATCCAGGGGTTTGTCTTCGCCATGATTTGGGGCGTCGCCATCGGCACTTACTCCTCCATTTTTATAGCGGCCCCCTTGTTGATCGTGTTGGGACTGGGGGACAGGCACCGCAGTGGGGGAAACCAAGGCACGGCGAAGTCTACGACCTGAACCCAGTAGGGGATTAAGGTGTGACCGCCATGCAAACTACAATGTCATTCTCCCGAAAGCTTGAATCTACTCGAGCAGTCCCAAGCGTGAATTTCTACTTTCTTGGAAATGACAAGATTGTTGGCAGTGTAAAACATTAGATCATGGATATTACACCACCTGTCGCCGCTGACCGGCAACTGATCCAGGGCTACGGCGACGGGGGGTTCCGTGTTTCAGGTGTTCGCTATTCAGGTTCGATCATCGTTTTTCCCTGGGAGACTGTTCCCTGGCCAGTAGTGGCCGGCGATAATTTTACTGTCGAGCATTTCGATGCCATTCGCGACGCTGAGAATGAGGTGAGTGTATTGCTGCTAGGCTGCGGCGCGAAAGCTTCTTTAATCGGAACCGAATTACGCGTCCAGGTGCGTGATTGGGGAGTGGTGATTGAAGCCATGGATACGGGTGCCGCATGCCGCACCTATAACGTCTTGTTAAGCGAAGACCGGCTCGTCGCCGCTGCACTAATCGCCATCGAATAGGAAGTGGCGGTGTTCTCCTATTGGATTCCTATCACTATCTTTGCTGCCTTCATGCAGAACATGCGTTCGGCATTGCAGAAATACATCAAAGAGTACCTCTCCACTGCTGGTGCTGCCTATGTGCGGTTCATTTATGCTTTGCCCCTAGCCTTGGTCTTGCTGGGTGTGCTGGTCTTCCAGTTCGGTTATGACCTGCCGCGAATAAATCTGGAATTTTTAATCTACTGTCTGTTGGGCAGCCTGACGCAGGTCCTGTTCACTTTTATCCTGCTATATCTGTTCTCTTTGCGGAATTTCGCGGTCGGAACGACATTTTCCAAAACCGAGATCCTGCAAATCGCCATCTTGGGTCTGATCTTGTTAGGCGATGAGGTAAGCCTGTTTGGCGTTGGTGCCATTGTTGTCGGGATGACCGGTGTGGTCATCCTATCCACGGCACAAACTTCCGTGACCCTGTCTAACTTGGCAACTAGTTTGTTTGAAAAATCGACGCTAGTCGGATTAATTTGTGGAGCCTTTCTTGGCTCATCAGTGGTGTTTTTCCGCGGCGCTACCCTGGCCTTGGAGGACGGCGACGTAATGATCCGCGCCGCCTTTACCCTTTCGGTAGCCTTAATCATTCAAACCATCATGATGGGTATTTACCTGCTGCTTCATGAGCCGGGCCAAATGACGGCCGTCTTTCGTCATTGGAAACCGGCCAGCGCTGTGGGCATTGCGGGTTTCCTGGGCTCAATGGGATGGTTCACGGCCTTTACCTTACAAAACGCGGCCTATGTGCGTGCAGTCGGTCAGATCGAGCTAATCTTCACCTTTATCGCCTCTGTCGTTTATTTCAGGGAAAAGACAAGTGCCATGGAATTAGCCGGTATCGTGTTGATCCTAGTGGCAATTATTACCATTGTTTTGAAAGGATGAGTTTGTAAGGGAAAGAAGCTGAGCCGTGTGTGGGCGAGTTATGGACGAAAATCAGCGCTTTGATCACTAATTTCAATCTAACTCCGAAGAACTCACTGCAATCATCCAAACTCTGCCGCCCACCTCATTCAGAATGAAGGCACGGGCGTTACCACTCCGGTGTTGAAAAGGAATTAACCGTTGGCTTTAGCCTGGCCGTGCCAGATCCATGACTGCATACCTGTGTGGGTTGTTACGTCTCTACCAACGGCCGCCTCAGACATCTCGTAGCGACGGTTAGCGAGGCAACTACTTTTTCTGGATTCTCCCTATTTGGCTGTGCCGTCGATAAATCCAGCGATGCTGCGTAACAGCGCGTGTCAACCTCCGGACCCAATTGGGACTTTAATGTCCAGCCATCCGTGCTTGGTTGCAGTTGCCTCATCGCCGGGACGAAGCAGCACATTCGTGGTTTCCGATACAACCAGTGCCGGGCCGCTAATGCGTTGGTCGGGTGTCAGCCGTTCAAAATCATGCATAGGTGCATCCTGCCAATGACCCAGATAGATCTGACGCTGGCCGATGAGGGAGTTTTTCGATAAGGATTCAAGGACTGGTTCCTCGGGTAGGGCGGGCAAGGCGCCGATGGTAGCGACGCGAGCGTTCACGAGCACGGGGTCCTGGTCTTTCAGGCTGTAGGTATACAGAGTTTCATGTCGCAGTTCGAATGCCGTCTTTATCTGCTCCAATAAATTGGGAGCCAAGAAATCAATATCATCTAGGGTCACATCGATTTCGAAAATCTGCTCCCCGTAACGCATGTCGGCGGAGCGGCTGGTATGAATGTCACCATCGAACCAGTTCGACAAACGGCTCCGTCCTTCCGTTTCCATTTCAGAGTACAGCTCATTGATGGCAGCTTTATCCAAGGTCGAGGTATCGCCAATATGGGTGCGCGTCATTTCCAGCCTAAGTTGTGTTGCCAGCATTCCCCAGGCCGATAGAACGGAGGCAATGCGCGGTACTACAACACGGGTGAGGCTCAATTTACGTGCCAGGTCGGTGGCATGCAGCCCCGCCGCTCCGCCAAACGCCAACAGGGCGAAACGTCGCGGATCAACGCCTCGGCGTACAGTGGCAAGCCGGACACCTTCCGCCATCTGCGTGTTAACCACACGGTGAACCCCCTCCGCTGCCGCCACACCGCCGATGCCAAGTTTAGCGCCTAGGCGGCCTAAAGCAGCCTCCGCCGCTGCCTGGTTCAAGCGGGTACGTCCGCCGAGGAAGTTGTCAGGATCCAGGTATCCTAGTACCAGGGATGCGTCCGTGACTGTCGCCTCCCACCCGCCAAGGCCATAACAGGCAGGCCCGGGTTGCGCTCCTGCGCTTTCTGGTCCGACCTGCAGCAGCCCGCCCCGAACCGCCCGCGCGATGGAGCCCCCTCCTGATCCCAGGGTCACAATATCGAGGCTGGGCAGAGCTATACGTTCATTGGCGATGCGGCGATCCGTGGCCAGGGCGGCCTGACCATCGACAATCAGGGAAATATCTGACGACGTGCCTCCCATATCCAACGGGATGAGATCACGGATGCCAGCCAGACTAGCTGCATGGCGGGCCCCAGAAACGCCACCGGCCGGGCCGGACAAAACTGTGCCCGCGGCCAGACGAATGGCTTCGGTGATAGGTGCTATGCCGCCATGCGACAACATTATTAGCACGGTGCCAGCATAGCCCGAGGTCCGCAATGATCCTTCGAGTTGTGATAAATAACGACCAAGAATTGGCGACACATATGCGTTGACGACTGTGGTCGAGACCCTCTCGTACTCCTTGATCAGGGGTAGCACCTCAGAAGACAGGCAGACATGGACCTCTGGTAAGGCTTGGGCCAGCGCTTCCCGGGTGATACATTCGTGGCGGTCATCTCGGTAGCTATGCAAATAGCAAACGGCCACTGCGGTAACCTCAGCCTGTTTCAAAACAGTTATTGCGTCGTCCAGTGACGCCTGGTCCAAGGGTCGTTCCACGCTGCCGTCCGGACGTAATCTTTCGCTCACGCCTAGTCTGAGGTGGCGAGGCACCAAAGCGTGCGGCCGTGCCAGACGTAGGTTATAGCGCTCCGGCTTTAACCCCTCGCGCATTTCCAGGACGTCTCGATGACCTGCTGTAGTCAAGAGGCCGACCTTTGCTCCTTTTCGTTCTAGCAGAGCATTGGTTGCAGCTGTGGTCCCGTGGACAATGCGTTCCGTCTGTTGCAACAACTCTTCTAAGGTAAGTCCTAGAAGTTTCGCTACTTGGCCTAGGCCATTCATAACGCCTATGGATTGGTCCTGCGGGGTCGATGGCTCTTTGCTTAGGGTTACTCTTCCAGCATCATCAATCGCCACTAGATCCGTATATGTTCCGCCCACATCAACGCCAACGCGATACATGTTCAAATGATCCCTGGTGATGTCTTGCAGACGTAGCCATTTCGTAGGTCATAGGCCAGAGCTTCCGGTTCACGTTCTTCCGGAGGTCCCCAGCCGCCGCCGCCGGCCGAATGGATTTCAAATACTGTTCCAGGGGGACACTCAATGCCTTCCTGTTTGGTGGGCAAGGTCTGGCCGACCTGGTTTGGTGCGCGCATGACATAATGGTGTGGGGCACCATCTTTGCCTCCCAGCAGGCCACAGGCACCGTGACGAACACCGTCGCCAGCAGTATTGACCCTGAAAGGGTCATCAGTTTCGACCCGAAGGCTGAGATCAACACCAACGCCGCCCACGAAACGTCCGTTGCCACCAGAATTGGGCCGATATTCATGATATTCAAAAAATAGCGGGAAACGACTTTCAGTGACTTCGACCGAGCCGAATTTCAGGCCGCCTGTCGAATGCCATTCGCCCGACCCGTGCCAGCCATCGCCACCTGGCGAGGCTCCGGCACCCGGACGGGCATGCATCATATGCCAAATGAAGGGTTGGCCATTCTTAGGATTTTCGCCCTTAATGGCAATGCGGAAACGCCGTCCCCAACCAGCCATCGCGCGGTCGGGGCAGGCCGGTGCAAGTGCCCGTATCACCGCCTCGATTACCTCTTGGGCGCAGTGGGAGGTAGACAAAGTAACTGGTGCGCCCGGACTGGCCCAGACGACACTGCCCTCGCGGGCTATAATGTTGATGGGGCGAAGCGAGCCGTCGTTTTTCGGCGTGTCCGCGTCAAACAGAAAGGAGAACGCCATCGCCACGGCTGATTGCATGTTGGCATGAGAGGAATTGACGAAGGATGTGACTTCATCGTCGGATGCGCTTAAATCCACGTCCAGATCGTTCCCATGAATGGTGACCTTGGCGCGGATCGCGATATCCTGGTTGCCCCGACCGTCGTCGTCTAGCAAGGCTTCTCCCTCGTATGTACCATCGGCCCATGCCGCGATCACGTCGCGGGCCTGTTGTTCGGCGGAGTCCAAAATAATCTCGACGGCTGCTGATACCAAACGTGGCTTGAATTCTGTCATGAGGGTTTGCAGGCGCGTTTCTCCGAGCCGAACCGATCCAATTTGTGCGGCCAGGTCACCCTGAAAATCCTTCGCGTGGCGGACGTTAATTGACAACATTTGCATCAGGTCTCGGCGCAATTCGCCGCCAGCGTATAGACGCAAGGGGGGTACTCTCAGACCTTCCTGCCAAATTTCGGTCGCCGCAGCGTTATAGGCGCCATAAGTGGCGCCGCCAATATCCGAATGATGAGCACGGTTGACGGTCCAGAAGAGAAGCGCGTCGTCTGCGAAAACCGGTACAAATGCCGTGAGGTCTGGCAAATGACTGCCGCCGTGGTAGGGATCGTTCAATAGGAAGACGTCGCCGGGGTGGACGTCGTCACCGAAGAAGTCGACCACAGCCTTGACCGCCCACGGCAGGGCGCCGACGTGGACCGGGATATGTTCGGCTTGGGCTATCAATCGGCCCTTGGCGCCGCATATTGCGGTGGAAAAATCTCGGCTCGAATTGAGAATTTGCGAATATGAGGTGCGCAGCATGGCCTCGCCCATCTCCTCAGAAATTGCCACTAGGCGATGCTGAATAACAGATGCTGTTATGGGATCGACTTCTTTCACGGCCACTTCCTCTTCAATACGTAACAGGTAGTTTATGGCGTTGGCTAGATGCGGACAACGCCGCTATAGTCAGGTGTAGAAAACAGTAAACCTAGCAAGCAGGGGAAATATCCATCATGCGTGATGCCGTTATAGTCTCAACCGCACGTACACCTATTGGCAAGGCCTATCGCGGTGCTTTTAATAACACTCATGCTGTGGATTTGGGCGGCCATGTAATCAGCCAGGCGGTCGAACGCGCAGGCGTGGAACTGGAGGAGGTTGAAGATGTAATCATGGGAGTAGGCCGGACTGAGGGCTGCACAGGCGGCAACATTGCTCGGGGGTCTGCTATGAGGGCCGGCATGCCGGTTAACGTCTCCGGCCTAACGGTCAGCCGCGCCTGTTCTTCTGGTTTGAACGCTATTTCCGTCGCCGCCCAGCGCATAATTTCCGATGGCGTGCCCGTGGCCGTTGGCGGTGGCTTGGAAAGCATTTCATTGGTGCAGAACGATCACGCCAATACATATTTTCGGGTCAACGGTTGGCTGGATGAAAACTTACCGTCAATCTACGACCCCATGCTGAAGACGGCGCAGACAGTGGCTGACCGTTACAGTATCTCTCGTGAAGCCCAAGATGAATATGGTTTTCAAAGCCAGATGCGTACGGCGGCGGCGCAACAGGCTGGCAAGTTCGATGACGAGATCGTTCCTATGCCATCTGTTAAGGCGTTAACCGACAAGGAATCCGGTGAAGTTAACTATGTGGATACTTTGTTGGAAAAGGATGAAGGCAATCGGCCGTCCACCACCCTGGAAGGCTTGCAGGATTTGAAGCCGGTAACCCGCGAGGACGGCCACATCACTGCGGGCAATGCCTCTCAACTATCCGACGGCGCCTCGGCTTGCGTGCTGATGAGCGATGCGGAAGCGGCAAAGCGCGGTGCCGAAGTGATGGGCATTTATCGCGGCCTAGTGGTGCACGGTTGCGAGCCCGACGAAATGGGTATCGGCCCGGTGTACGCCATTCCAAAACTGTTGGAGCGCAATGGCCTTACCATGGATGACATCGATCTGTGGGAATTGAACGAGGCATTTGCCGTGCAGGTATTGTATTGCCGGGACAAGCTAGGTATTCCCAATGATAGGCTGAATGTGGACGGTGGTTCTATCTCCGTTGGTCACCCTTACGGCATGACCGGCGCCCGATTGACTGGCCATGCCCTAATTGAGGGCAAGCGTCGGGGTGCGAAATACGTCGTGGTGACAATGTGCGTCGGTACTGGCATGGGTGCGGCAGGCCTGTTCGAATTGCCACAATAGCCCATTTGAAATTAGTGAGGGCGCCTCGCTGGCTCAGCGAGGCACCCTTAATTTTTGGTTTTTTGCGGAAGATCTTCAGGGCCGATGGCGAGCTTCAAGAAGATTAGAAATCGAAAAATGAAGTGCTCGACAGGGATATAACGAGTCCGAGTTGGTTGGTGCAAGCATCAACACATGGCGGAATCGCTACGCACAGAACCTGTAACGCCTGACTTTCTTTTTACGCCTAAATTCGATCGTCTTTTTTTGGGAATTTTACTAGTTTTTTTTGAGCAATGTTGGATATCGCCGATCAATCCATTTAACGAGTATAGAATCCGTAATTCGGTACCGGAACCCTAGTTCTGGTCTCAGGTAGCACGACCCATGAGGACCTTAATTTTCTCTCACTTTATCAATCCCGTAGCAAAATCCCGAGTCACTGCGGATATTGTTTGCTCATTGAAAGACCCACTACTTGCCTGCAAGTGCATAAGATAAAATATGATATTCATTTGAAGAACAATTTGCCAATGTGATTGGTTAGCATAATGCACATTAGACGGGCCGCCAGGCTGGCCGACTATTTGGTGTCACCTCAATAATTCTGGTGTGCCATAATGTTATTGTTTAAACCATCCTCTTAGCCTAGACCTCGAAATTCATCGCTGCACATCAAATATTGTTGAAAGAGAGTGACAATGTCGGCAACGTCGAAACAACCTGAAACCTCCACTGCAACCGACACTCTAAGGCAGAAATCTAGGGACGCTTCAGTTGTCTCGGGCGGCCATCTCGTCGCCAGGGCGCTAAAGAACGAGGGCGTTGATACGATTTTTACTCTTTGCGGTGGCCACATCATCGACATCTATGACGGTTGCCTGGACGAAGGGATCAAGATTGTCGATGTACGCCACGAACAAACAGCAGCTCATGCAGCTGATGGATATGCGCGACAGACCGGCAAGTTGGGCTGCGTCGTGACCACAGCAGGCCCCGGTTGCACCAACGCAATCACCGGTATAGCGACGGCGTTCCGCTCTGAAAGTCCGATTCTTCACATTGGCGGCCAGAGTTCGCTTTCCCAACACAAGCAGGGATCTTTGCAGGACCTGCCGCACGTAGACATCATGAAGCCGATAACTAAATTTGCCTCGGGCGTTTTTTCCACGGAGCGGGTTGCCGACATGATTTCGATGGCGGCGCGGGAATGTTTTACTGGCGCTTACGGTCCGTCTTATCTGGAAATTCCACGTGATATTCTGGATGCTGAAATTCCGATCGAAACGGCTGTTATCCCCGCGCCTGGCTCCTATCGTGTTTCGACCAAGTCCATCGGTGACCCGGCTGACATCGAGACGCTGGCGGACATCCTGGTAAAGTCGGAGCGCCCGGCCGTCCTGTTCGGCCAGCAGGTCTGGGCCAGTCAGTCACACAATGAAGCAATCACCTTTGTCCGGGCGCTAGGAATTCCCGCCTATGGAAATGGCGCCGCGCGCGGCATGATGCCGATGGATGATCCGCTTAACTTTGACCGCACCCGCTCGGACGCCTTCAAGGAAGCAGATGTTATTCTCATCGTCGGCACACCCTTTGATTTCCGCATGGGATATGGCAAGCGAATCTCCGCGCCGACCCTGATCCAAATCGACCAGAGCTATGCGACTGTTGGCAAAAACCGTGACATCAGCATGGGGATTGCTGGTGATCCGGGTGCGATCCTAAAGGCGGTGACCGATGCGGCAACCGGGCGCATCAATAAGGGTGCCAGTCAAAAACGACAGGAATGGATGAAAATGCTCCGCGAAATAGAGGCGGTCAAGCTGGAAAGGCTAATGCCGGCGTTCCTGTCCGACAGCAATCCGATCCATCCCTATCGGCTGGCCTGGGAGATCAATGAATTTCTCGGTGACGACACGATTTATATCGGTGACGGCGGCGATGTGGTTACGATTTCCGCCCAGGCGGTGCGTCCCAGGAGACCTGGCCAGTGGATGGACCCGGGCGCTCTTGGATCGCTCGGCGTCGGCACCGGATTTTCTATGGCCGCAAAACTTGCTCATCCGGATAAGGAAGTCATGTGCCTCTACGGCGACGGCGCGTTCGGCATGACGTCTTTCGATATGGAAACTGCCCAGCGGTTCGGCGCGCCTTACTTGGCCGTTGTCGGCAATAATTCGTACATGAACCAGATTCGCTACGGCCAGATGGCCAAATATGGCCCTCAACGTGGTAATATAGGTAATAAGCTTGGTGACGTGCCGTTCTCCCAGTTCGGCCAAATGATTGGCGGCTACGGCGAGGAAGTTCGTGAGGCAGACCAAATCCAGCCGGCGTTTCGCCGTGCCCGTGAAGAGATCGCCAAGACGGGCAAATGCGCCGTCGTCAATGTATGGATTGATCCGAATGAATATGCGCCAGGCACCAAAGCGCAGACCATGTACAAATAACCGAAATTCGTGGACGGACTAATGAAAGCACTCGAAGGAATCAAGGTACTGGATTTCACTCACGTTCAGTCAGGGCCGACCTGTACGCAGCTCCTGGCTTGGTTCGGCGCGGATGTGTTCAAGGTGGAGCGTCCCGGTGTCGGTGACGCGACACGTGGACAACTGCGCGATATCCCAGACGTAGATTCGCTCTATTTCACCATGCTGAACCATAACAAACGATCGATCGAGATTGACGGAAAAATTGAGACCGGCAAGGCGGTGTTAGAAAGGCTGGTGAAAACCTGCGATGTCTTGGTCGAGAATTTTGCCCCCGGCGCGCTGGACCGCATGGGATTTTCGTGGGAGCGGATTCAGGAGCTAAATCCGCGTATGATCATGGCCTCTATCAAGGGGTTTGGCCCAGGATCTTATCAAGACTGCAAGGTTTATGAAAACATTGCGCAATGTGCAGGTGGCGCGGCTTCGACGACTGGGTTTTTTGGCGAGTTGCCGACGGTGACCGGCGCTCAGATCGGCGATTCTGGAACCGGCCTGCATCTCGCATTTGGCATCGTCACGGCATTGTTCCAGAGGGAGACTTCCGGCCGGGGCCAGAGGGTAACAGCGGCGATGCAGGACGGCGTATTGAACCTTTGTCGAGTAAAACTGCGTGACCAGCAACGGCTCTCTGCAGGACCGTTGACAGAATATTCCCAGTTTGGCGAAGGTATTCCGTTTGGTGAGGCCGTGCCGCGTGCGGGTAATGATTCCGGCGGTGGCCAGCCTGGGCGTATCCTCAAATGCAAGGGTTGGGAAGATGATCCGGACAGCTATACTTATTTTATTACGCAGGCTGCCGCATGGAAGAATATTTGCGACGTGATTGGCAAGCCGCAGTGGAAGGAAGATCCGGATTACGCCACACCGAATGCCCGGTTGCCAAAGCTCAACGAGGTATTTGGTGCCATTGAAGAATGGACGATGACCAAAACAAAATTTGAGGTCATGGATATTTGTAATGGTTTGGATATTCCCGTCGGGCCGATTTTGTCGATGAAAGAGGTAGCTGAGGAGCAATCCTTGCGGGATACCGGTACTGTCGTCGAAGTCGATCATCCGACCCGCGGAAAATATCTGTCGGTGGGCAATCCCGTCAAGCTGTCGGATTCGCCATCCAAGGTTTTGCGCTCGCCTTTGCTCGGCGAGCATACCAATGAAATTCTGCGTGACGTCCTGAATTTCTCCGATGAGGAAATCAAGGAAATTCGTACGTCTGGTGCGGTTGGTTAACTATAAAATGAGGTAGCGGAATGAGGCAGCTCGAGGACGGTAATCGCGGCAAATGAACGGGCTTACGATCCGCTGATAAATGATACCGAGTGAACTCGGGAGACTCCGGCATGGCGACCATGTGCCTCGGCACTGCCATGGGCGCAGATGGACTGTGCGAATTACCGAAATAAGATTTTTGATACTTTAAGGGCTCTTGGCTGTATCGGCGACGAGCCCTGTTTTATGGAATTTTGGCGGAAGAGAGCGGCTGCTCAGGGTTTTGTTGCGGTCACCCCGTAATTTCTCTCTGACCGTAACCCGATCAGGGGTAACCATCTGGGGCACCTCCACTTTTACTGTTTTGGACAGAGGAAATATGTGGAGCGATCCGGGTCCACAAGGGACTAACGATCGGATTTAACGTTGCCGTCCCAGTCCTCATTTACCCGGAGTAGGGATCGCTTGGCGTCTTGCGACGGGTCGCAACAGCCGCCGAACCTCGGCACGCTCTATTTTAGCTGCGTTTCCCGCGCTCTGTGGAGGTCGCTGAAACATCAACAGAGCGGCCATCGGCAGTGAGTACGACGCCATAGTCCTGCGCCGCCTTCGCCCTGCTGACGACGCCGTCCCGGACATCGCGTAGCACCAACTCTGGCGGACGGGCGAAGGGATCCCCCCATCCACCGCCACCGGGTGTATTGGCGATCATACGGGCAGGACCCAATCGTCGGACACCGTACTTGGGAGGCACGAACCTTGGGCCGTCGGCGGTTTCGTCCTCGGGCGAGACCCAGACTTCGCCGACCGCACCGAATGCACCACCCTGGACGCCGTAGCCAGACGGGATGTCGAGGCCCTCAGCCCGGAATGACCATGTGGCGGGGCTCAGTATATCAGCCTCGTAGCGGACGCCGGAGCCACCGCGCCGTACCCCAGGACCGGCGGCATCGGTCCGGAATTCCCAGTGCCTGTAGTGCACTGGGTAGACTTGCTCGTGGTACTCGAGATTGGGCAGGTCCAGGCCGCCGAGTGAGCTCAAATGTCCCATTTGAGGGAAGCCATCGCGTTCGGCGGTGGCACCGGGTGCTCCCATGGCGTGCCACTGGTACATAACCCAGGTGCGGCCTTCGTCGTCATGACCGGCGACGTGGTTGTGCACCGTCTTCGACCAACCTGCGCAGGCGCGTGAAGGATCGGCTTTCGTCAGGGCTTGCCAGACCGCATGGATGATCTCATGCGCAACGAAGACCGTGTTCATTGTCATCGGCGCCGGCGGCTTGGCATTCACGACCGAGCCTTCCGGGGCGATGATCTCGATACAACGATAGGTGCCCTCGTTGCGGGGGATCGAGGTGTCGAAGAAAGATGATAGGGCCAGGTAGACAGAAGAGTAGGTGTTGGCGATCGAGGAATTCTTGAAGCCAGCGATCTGGCCATCGGTACCGGTGAAATCGACTGTTAGGTTCTCGCCCGTGATGGTGAGCGCCACGCGGATCACCACGTCGACCTTGCGGAAGCAGTCGTTGTCGGTTCGGTCCTCGCCGCGATAGCTTCCGTCGGGAAGGGCTGCCACTACTTCCCGCATGCGGGCCTCGGCGTGATCGAGCACACCGGTGAGATGCCGGAGATAGGGATCGAGGCCAAGCTCCTCGGCTAATGTCGTAATACGCTCTTCGCCGATCCGAGTGGAGCCGAGCATGGCTCTGAGATCCCCGTCCAGAAGCTCTGGTGTACGCGAGTTGATCAACAAAAGTTTCCATAGATCGTCGCGCAGCTCACCAGCATCGATTAGTTTGCAGACCGGCAGGCGGATGCCTTCCTGCCAAATCTCGGTAGCCTCGGGGTTGTAGGTCCCGGCAAGCCCTCCGCCAATGTCGGATTGGTGTGCTCGGTTGCAACAGAATCCTGCCAGCTGCGGCGGATCCGAAACGAAGATTGGGCGCGCGATGACCCAGTCGGGCTGATGGTTGCCGCCTGCGACATATGGATCGGATAGGACGAAGACATCTCCGGGGTTAATACGCCCTCCGAAGTCCTCGAGCAATGCGCGCACGGCGAAACCACCGCCTCCGGTGTGGATCGGAATGCCGTCGGCATTGGCGATCAGGGTGCCGGCTGGATCGGTTACGAAACAGGAGAAGTCATGGCTTTGCGAAAAGATCGGGCTGCGTGCGGTGCGGGTCATGACCCAGCCCATGTGCCGGCTGATCTGATCGAGTCGGTTCTGCATCAGCGCCAAGGTCACCGGGTCGCGGCGCCCCGGTTGCTCCGTCGAGGGTGGTGCCGCGTGACTTGGTTCGCCTGATACATCGATCAGGAAATTGCCCGTGCCATCCACGCTCAGCACATCCGCCGGGCCGATCAAGACCGTGGTTGTGCTCTCCTCGATTACCAGCGGACCATAGAGCCGATGACCTGGGCCGATATCCGCGCCGGCGTAAACCGGGGTCTCGAGCCAGCCGTCCTCACCGTGCCAGATCGGGCGAGTCGCGACCGGCGCTGGCGTGCCGCTTGCGGGCGCTAGCTCGGGCGCGGCGAGCCGCCCGCTGGCGGCGGACGCCGTGACATGGAGCGAAGCGATCAAAATCATTCCGTCGGGCTGCACGTGGCCGTAGAGGCGCAGGTATTCGCCTTCGAACGCGGCCCTGACAGCGGCACGATCGAACGGGCCGGCATCCAGCGCCACCCGGACCGACCAGAGTTGGCCAGTGTAGTGCAGATCGATCTCGTGCCTGAGCGTGATCTCTGGTGCCGCGAAGCCTTCTTCGGCCATTACAGCCTCGGCCTGAGCTACCAGATCGCTCAGTGCGTCGTCGACCGTGGCTGGGGCCAAATAATCGAGGGAGCCGCGCAGAAAACGGGCGAAGTCCTGGCGCAGATCGGCATGCAACATGCCAACGGCACACAAGGCACCGGCATCGCGCGGCACATAGACCCACTGACATCCGAGCCCCCGGGCGACGACAGCGCCGTGCATCGGTCCCGCCCCGCCAGCTGCAACAAGAGTAAAGCGAGCGGGCGCGTGGCCTCGTTCGATTGAGATGTACTCAACCGCGTGAAGCAATTTCTGCTCCAGAAGCGAAATGATACCCGCCGCAGCAGCTTCGATCGAGAGCCCTAATGGTTCGGCCACACGAGTGCAGATTACCTGGCGGGCCGCCTCAAGATCGAGGTCAATACCGCCACCAGCGTAGACGCCGGGGCGCAATCTACCAAGTACCAGCTGAGCATCGGTCACTGTGGCATCTTTGCCGCCGAGGCCATAGCAGGCTGGCCCAGGATTGGCGCCTGCGCCTTCAGGCCCGACTAACAGCATGCCCGCTGAATCGACCCTGGCAATGGTGCCGCCTCCAGCGCCAATAGTGTGAATGTCGACGACCGGTGTCGAGACGTGATAGCCGGCGATCATGAACTCGTCCTTGTCGGCAACCCGGCCGTTTGACATCAACATCACATCGCAGGAGGTGCCGCCGATTTCCATGGAAATGAGGTTGCCAGCATCTTCGGGATCCTTATTTCCGATGTCGATAGCGCGACGAAGGTGATCCAAGGCTCCGACGGCCGCCGACGGTCCGCTCAACAGTAGATTAACAGGCCGGGGAGCGATCCGATCCAGAGAAGCAGCACCACCATTAGATTGAATGAGCAGCATTGGCCGGGAGAGCCCGAGAGTATCTAGCCGCTCCTCCAGGTTACGCAGATAATCGATAATGCGGGGTGCCAGACTGGCATTGACGACGGCTGTCGAGGTGCGTTCATACTCCCCCATCAGCGGTGAGACGGCCGCCGAGCGGGTGATCCATTTGCCGGACCATTGTCGGCGCACAATCTCTTCAGTGTCGATTTCATGCGCCTCGTTGACGAAACTGTTGAAGAGCGCGATGGCGACTGCCTCAACGCCCTCCGCAGAAAAAGCATCCAGTGCCCCTTCGACGTCTTTCGCCGAGAGCGGCGCCAATTCCAGGCCATCTTTGCCGATGCGGCCACCGACGCCCAGTCGTCGATAGCGGGGCACCAGCACCGGGGCAAAGGGTGCGCGATGATTCCATTGGTCCTCGCGCAGGCCCCGACGCAGCTCCAAAGCATCCCGGAAGCCCCTGGTGGTCAATAGGCCAACGGTGGCGCCCTTGCCTTCGAGCATAGTGTTGGTAGCCACGGTAGAGCCATGCACGAAGAGATAGCAGTTGCCGAGCACTTCCCTAACCTCCGAACCGAGATCGATTGCCAACCGCTCGAGAGCCGCAACAACGCCTCTGCTCGGGTCTTCGGGAACCGAAAGCACCTTGGTCACCCAGGTGGCGCCGCCGCTGTCGGCCATTACAAGGTCGGTAAAAGTACCACCTACGTCTACCCCGATGCGCCAGGGCGGTCGGGGTTCTGTATATGCAGTTTTTGTTGCAGTCATGACAGGATCTTATCGGCTCAAAGTCGTGGGGGCTATCAGCCTTGTCGTTTGGGCTGGAAATTGCAGTCTAGCTCATACGGTCGGTGCAGGCCCCGTGTTGTGACGTCCGCCGGGCTCTCAGAAGCAACTGCCAAATTGGTTCCAAATGTGGTCCGCTCTTGACCCAATTCTGGGGCTGCCGCCCAATAGCTACCCGCTGTAACCATGACGAGATGGTTGGTTGCAAAGCCAGCCTCCATCCAAACATCGAAATCAATGCGGCGATCAGCTACTCTGCGGGCTTTCGTTTCTACCTTCCGAGGGGACCCGCATGAGTATCAGCACATCTTGGCCCGACCGCAATTCGCGGTCCGCCGAACTCTACGAACGCGCCAGGGCGGTGCTGCCCGGCGGCATCTCGCGCCTTCAGACCTTGGTCGATCCTTTCCCGATCTATGCCGGGCGCGGCGAAGGCGCCACCATCGTCGATGTTGACGGCACCCGCCGGCTCGACATGATGAACAATTTCGCCTCGCTGATCCATGGCCACGCACGGGCGGAGGTCATTGACGCAGCTACCCGTGCGGCCCAGAACGGCAGTTGCTTCGCCATGCCTACTGAGACCGAGGTCGCCTTGGCCGAGCTGCTTTGCGCCCGCGTCAAATCGGTCGAACGGGTGCGCTTTTGCAACAGCGGCACCGAGGCGGTGATGCTCGCCCTCAAGGCGGCCCGGGCGCGCACCGGACGGGCGCGCATAGCCAAGATTGAGGGCGCCTACCACGGTATGTACGACTATGCCGAGGTGAGCCTCGATTCCGCCCCCCACAACTGGGGCAATGACCCGAATTCCGTACGTTTCGCGACCGGCTCGCCGCAGGCGGTGCTCGATGACACCGTGGTTTTCCCCCACAACGACACCGAGGCGGCCGATCGCATCCTGAGCGACGCCGGCGAGGGCCTCGCCGCCATCCTCATCGACCCGGCGCCCGGGGTCTTTGGCATGATACCCATGACCCCTAAATTCGTCGCTATGATCCAGCGGGTGGCGCATGATATCGGCGCCTTGATCATCATCGACGAGGTCATTGCGTTTCGCCTTGATTATCACGGCGCTCAGGCCAAATTTGGCATCGAACCCGACTACACCACCTTCGCGAAGATCATTGGCGGTGGTTTCCCGGTCGGTGCGGTGGCCGGCACCGAAGCCGCCATGGCAGTGTTCAGCCACGAGCGCGGCAAGCCGCTCAACCCGTCGAGCGGCACATTCACCGCCAACCCAGTGACCATGAGTTCTGGCCTGGCGACCATGGAGCTGATGACGCCCGAAATTTATGCGGCGCTCGACGCCCTCGGCGCACATGGCCGCATGGTCGCTACCCAGGCGTTCCAGGCGGCGGGCGTGGATGGGCAGGTTACGGGGGTTGGCGGCATGTTCGCGATCCACTTGCACGCGCGCCCAATCACGGATTATCGCAGTGCCTACCCGACCGGAGATGAGGCGGCCCGGTGCAAGGCCCTGCACCTGGCGCTGCTTGAGGCGGGCTTCATCATGTCGCCAAAACTCTCGGCCTTCTTATCGACAGCTATGACCGTTGACGACATCGACCGCTTCGGAGTGGCACTAGAGGCGGTTTTGCGAATCCAGAGTTAACCGCCGAACAGCAACACGATCACGACCAAGCATCTTCGGCATGGCGCATTGCTAAGAGCGGGCCCGCAAGCTCCTTAAAGACGGTCCTCTGAGCGGTTGGTGCGAGACCCTGGCCCTGCTCTCCGAGGCGTCGTGGTAGCCAATGCTGCAGTAATCCAGCGACGCTTGATCTACCCCAACAACCACGACGACGGAAATGACGCTGTGTCCGGCTCCTGCACGGCTTCATTAGGCCACATGAACTTCCCTGCGGCTGGCTTGAGACGAGCACGATCTGCCCATCATTTCGGAAAACGGTTATTGTGTATGATGTAGTCGTGCCCAGCCCTAGGCGGGATAATAAGGAAGTAGAATAATGGCGGCAACAATACATAAAACCGGCGTCATCGGCCTGGGTATCATGGGGCGGCGCATGATCACCAA
>CAJWZI010000006.1 GCA_913049615.1 uncultured Alphaproteobacteria bacterium
GGCGAGAGATTTTGCTCTGCTTACGTTGCTGTATGGTTGCGGCCTGCGGATCTCCGAGGCACTGGCATTGGACCGATACCAGTGGCCGTTCGGCGATGCATTAATGATACGAGGTAAGCGTGGCAAGGATCGGATTGTGCCGGTGCTGCCGGAGGTCCGACGTGCGGTGCGTCTCTATCTGGATAGGTTGGATGAGTCGGACAACGTAGTCGTCGACGATCGAGCGCTATTTATAGGAGTGCAGGGAAAACGTCTCAAACAGGGAATCGCTTACGCACAGATTCAGAAATTGAGGGACGATTTGAATTTGCCCGCTATGTCGCCTCATACCTTGCGGCATTCCTTTGCTACTCACCTGCTCGCGAATGGCGGCGACCTACGCACTATCCAGGAGTTACTGGGCCACGCCAGTCTATCCACTACGCAACGGTATATCGAGGTCGACGAGGTTAACCTGTTGGCCACCTACAAACGCGCTCATCCCCGGGGAAACCCTGGGGGAACTGGAAAAAAGAAAGGCGATCCGTAGATCGCCTTCCCGAGAACTGGGCCATAACGAGGTCCCAGATGCCAGGTTGCCCCGGCTGAGATACTGGTTATGACGGAGAGAGGCTTTCCCTTTGTCCACCATGCATCCCCAGGCCGCTCGCTACGGCGCGCAATTCGTTAGACATTGGATCACCTCCTTTCAATTGTTTTTGCCAAGCGGTCAGTATGGCGAAAGTCACAAGGAACGCAAGTCACTCTTCAACACCTGCTTTGACAGGCTCTGACGGTTGGCGTCGTGCTTTATTTGCGACGCCACCATATCCGGTCACCAGGAAATAATAGTGATAACCGTCTAAGAAGAATCCGCCATGATCAGCACGTCATAGGCCCTCAAAATGGTTAAGAGATCTTACTGCCTACCTAAATTAGAGGCTTAAGCTCTCGCCGATAATCTAGTTTAGGCTTCCAGTCGATCTAGTAAATCGGTAGCCCGTGCACGTTTCTCAGCCCTCGGATCTCGCTGTACAATGCGCAGCAGCGCTGCACGGGCGGTGTCATTGCCATCCTCAGCCATCTTAAAGGCAATGTCATCCCGGCGATCATAGTATTGGAAATCATAAGGCTGGACGTCAGGATCTTGTTTGCGCCAGTAATACTTCAAATCATCCGTTTCCCAATTGTTGTAGATCTCCTCCCAATTGCCACAGCCCGAATAGTTTGCCATTGAAACTTCCGAAATGGGTTCGTTGGCCTTTTGATAACGGGCATCGATGGAGTGGCGGATATTTTTGGTTTTGTTGTCCATTCCCTTGTGAACCATCATGGAATGAAATATCAGGGCATCGCCGACGGCGAAATCACCAAACCGCCACTGCCCGTCAAAAGGGGCCGTAACCTCTAAGCCCCCTGCGCCCCTAGCAACTGTAAAATCGTGAACGCCTTGCCTGTGGGACCCTTCAGCAACGGCCAATCCCCCCATCTCGCGTGGGCAATCATGAAGTGGCAACCAAACTGTAAACGTCTCCGCCGTTCCCTGAATATGGACGAAGTCCTGGTGTGGTCGGGTGGTAAGTTTTTCCTTTTGGGGAAAAATATTGCGGGCGACGAACAGCGGATGCACCAAAACTTCTTCGTCGAAGATACGTTCGAACAAGCCTACAATGTTGGGGTGGTGCTTCAGGGCGTGGCTATCTTCACTCAAATAAAAACGGCGGAAGACTTGTAGGAATTCCGGTTCGGGATCAGCGCAAACGATATTCCGGTTGGCGATGCGGGATCTCTTTGGATGATCCGGGTCGAGCCACCCACCCTGTGCAACTACATCTAGGAATTGGTGGCCTACATTTTCAACGGCATCTGTCGGCACTAGGCCCCGGATGAAAAGATAACCATCTCGCGCAAGGCGTTCGGCTAGAGCGGTGCCGTCCATCACCAAGTCAGTTGATTCAGTGTACGATTGCATGACGTTCATGGAGCATACTTCCCAGTTAATTGCGGCGTGTGCGGTCCTTCGAGACCTTTTTCGGCATGTTCCAATCGGGTATCGCGCGACCAGGTGCGCTTCAGATCGTCGCTGATATTTATGGACAAGCAGCCGATGCCCTCTATTTCCAGGTCAACCTTATCGCCGTCCTGGAATGCGCTAAGCCCGCGGTGATTGGTGCCTGTGGCAAGAATATCGCCCGGCTCCAGGGCATGAATGGATGATGTCCACTCGATGCAGCGGGAAATGCTGTGTGCCATATCGTCAGTGTTGAAGTCCTGCATCACCGTGTCGTTGACACTCAATTTCACGGCGAGATTTTGGGGATTGCCGATCTCGTCTGCCGTGACAATGCAGGGCCCGACGGGCGCGTAGGTATCCCTGCTCTTCATCTGGAAAAAAAAGTTGTTGGAGGGCCCCACACCGCGCGCGGAACCATCGATGAAGCACGTGTAGCCAAAGACATAATTCATGGCGTCCTTCTCAGGCACATGACTGGCCGGCTTGCCGATGATCACGGCCAATTCCGCTTCGCCCTCGAATATGGTGGCGGCAATATTATCTAGAACCATGGTGTCGCAGGGACCGATGATGGCGGAAGGCGATTTGTGGAAGCCGTTGATAGGTGCCGGTGTGTCTCGGGTTCCGTCTTCCATGTAGTTCACTGCCATGCAGTCGATGTTGCGGGGTAGGGGGATTGGCGGGCGCAAAGTAACAGTCGATAGCGGCTGTCCCTCGTCTTCGGACGCTACAGCGGTTTCTAGCTTTTCGCGGTAATCCTCAAACCGGGCGATCAGTCCGTTTATCAAGGTGCGGCGGTCGATGTGTGGTATGTCTCCACAAATCTTGGTGACGTCCACCACCCGGTTATCCTTGATCACGCCGATCCTATAGTCATTGAAGTAGACGAGTTTCATTCCTGTCCCCTGAAAAATATCTCAGGTATTTTAGACTTTGGGATGCCGACGATCCAACTGTAAATTTCTTGGATATGCGCCGCAGCCTTTCTATCTTTGCGCTAATTGGCTTCAAGTTCCTCGCGCCGCATCTCCAAAATTAACCAATCTTCTTCCGCCTTGGCTAGTTCGTCCGTGACACTGGCCAGACCAGTTGATGCCATATCAAAAGCGGTCGGGTCCTTACCGAAAAGTGACGGGTCGGACAGGGTCTTTTCAAGGGTCGCGATCTCTTGCTGCAGAGTTTCGATTAGTCCCGGCAACGTCTCAAGCGCGTGTTTGTCCTTGAAGGAAAGCTTACGGTTGGGATTAGATTGTTTCGTGGCCTTTTTTATTTTTGCCGGTACGGTGGTGGCTGCGGTCGGCTGTATCTCTTGTCTTTGCGCCTGCAAGTCCGAGTAGCCGCCCGCATATTCCTGCCATTGGCCGCGGCTTTCTGGCGCGATCACTGACGTTACAACGCGATCAAGAAATTCCCGGTCATGACTGACCAGAACCACTGTGCCTGGATAATCCGCCAGCATCTCCTGCAATAAATCCAGGGTTTCCAGATCGAGATCGTTAGTGGGCTCGTCCAGCACTAATAGGTTAGAGGGCTTTGCCAGGGCACGGGCCAGCATGACGCGTCCGCGTTCGCCGCCCGACAGAGCTGAAACAGCAGTGCCGATCTGATCCGGCTGAAACAGGAAATCCTTCATGTAGCTGATGACATGTTTATTCTGGCCGGCGACGCTAACCCGGTCGCCACTGCCGCTGGTTAATGCCTCGGACAACGTGGCGCTGGAATCCAGGTTTTCACGGAGTTGATCTAAACTGGCCACAGCCAAATTGGCGCCCAGGCGGACAACACCCTCATCGGGATCCACAGCGCCGGTCAGCATATTTAATAGTGTAGTCTTGCCTGCACCATTTGGCCCAACGATGCCGACCCGGTCGCCCCGTTGGATTCGTGTGGAGAAATTTGCCACAATCGGTGTGCCGTTGTACGCCTTGGAAATGTCCTTGGCCTCTACTACTAATTTTCCGGACAGACTGCTATCGGTGACTTTCAGCTTCACCTTGCCGGTAGGGCGAATGGCTTCGCGTCTTTGCCTGCGTAGCGCCACCAGGTCGGCTAGCCGCCGTTGGTTGCGTTTGCGTCGGGCGGTGACGCCGTACGTCAGCCAGTGCTCTTCCCGGACGATCTTGCGATCCAGCCTGTGCTGTTCCACTTCCTCTCTTTGCAGGATGTTGTCTCGCCAGGCTTCGAACTCGGAAAAGCCCTTGTTCAGCAAACGGGTTTCGCCATGACTGAGCCAGACCGTGGTGCGCGAAAGGGTGGAGAGAAAACGCCGGTCATGGCTGACAATGACTAGGGCCGAGCGCGAAGTTTCCAGTTCCCCTTCCAGCCATTCAATGGCGGCTAAATCGAGATGGTTGGTGGGTTCATCTAGTAGCAGAATATTCGGTTCAGGTGCTAGGACCCGGGCTAGTGCGGCGCGACGGCTTTCACCACCGGACAGATATGCTGGGCTTTCCTCTCCTGTCAGACCTAGTTTTTCCAAAAGGTAGTTTGGGCGATTGCGATCATCCCCTGGCGCCAAGCCGTCTTGGACATAGGACAGCACGTCGCTATGTGCAGACAAATCAGGTTCCTGGGGCAGGTAGCGTACGGTAACGCCAGGTTGAAGGAAAATTTCGCCGCTGTCAGGTTCTATCTGGCCGTTGGCGATCTTCATCAATGTTGATTTGCCTGAGCCATTGCGTCCTACTAGACACAGGCGATCGCCTTGAGAAACCGAAAGTTCCGCGCCGCGCAGCAGCGGCGTACCGCCAAATGTAAGGCCGATATCGCGCAAGATGAGAATGGGTGGAGCCATTATAAAGTCTTATAAAGGGACAAGGTGTGGAGACAAGTCAGAACAAGAAAAATTAGTTCCGGAGAAAATTAATTATGGGCAGATTGAGCGGTAAAAAAGCGATTGTAACTGGCGCGGCTAGCGGAATTGGGCGAGCGAGTGCCCGGATTTTCGCCCGTGAGGGCGCGCGGGTGGTGGCGGTGGATATGGTAGAAGAAGGTCTGGCGGCGACCGTGGCCATGATCACTGAGGCGGGCGATATCGCTACAGCAGTAACTGCCGACGCTGGTAGCGAGGACGATGTTGCCGACTTCATTAACAATTGTGTTGAAACCTACGGTGGCCTGGATGTGATCTATGCCAACGCGGGTGTCTCCGGCGGCAGGGTGCCGTTGGCCCAACAAACAGTTGAGATGTGGCAGAATGTCCTGCGGATAAATCTCATTGGGCCGTTTTTGGCCATCAAGCATGCAGCACCCATCATGCTGGCTCAGGGCAAGGGTTCCATCATCTGCACAGCTTCGGTCGCTGCTTTGCGCGCCAACGCGGGCGGCCCGCCATATGCTGCCTCCAAGGCCGGGGTGGTGTCCCTGGTGCAAACGACGGCAAATGAGCTTTTTGCCTCCGGAGTGCGGGTCAACGCTATCTGTCCGGGTTTGATTGAAACCGGGATGACCAAACCCACATTTGACCGTGCCCGGGCCCGGGGTACCGAAGGCAAAATTGGCCAGCTAAATCCCACCCGCCGCAACGGCGAGCCGGAAGAGATCGCCAATATGGCTTTGTTCCTGGCCTCTGACGAGGCGTCTTATGTCAACGGTCAGGCCTATGCCGTTGACGGTGGCCTCTCCTCGACCCATCCCTTTGTCCCGAAAGTGTGATTCTTCAGCTCGGCAGGGCGCGGCGGATTAGAGGGACGATGGTGATCATTTTGCCGATTGGTTCGTCGATGAATTTTCTAATGGCGGCATGGACGTCAGCGTCGACGGTCGCATTCAGTGGGATTGGACTGGCCAGTCCCGGCGCGACCTGGTCGGCGCGACGGTGCCCCTCGGCGACGACACCCTGGATCAACGGTTCAAGACGCCCGCTGGCAGCGTATGGTGCTATTATGGCGTGCATTAGAGCTAGATAAGCTGGCCAATGAGCCAGATGCCGGTACATGCTGGCCAGGATTTCGTCGCGCCCGCCGATGCGGTTTAGGTCCGTTACCACAGCTGCGACATGAGGTGCCATTCTGTCCAGGGTGAGCAGTTCCGGCATTTCTCCTTCAATTGGCGGTTCGAAGGGAGCTGGAGGCGCTTCTGAGGCATTCCCCCATCGTCCTTTTAGACGGGCTAACAAGGCACTGTGGGCGATCATGTTCATGGCGTTGCTGCGTTCATAGCTTTGCTGGATCATTTCAATCCTGGCCATGTCGTCCCCATCAAGACCGACGGCGGCTAAGACATACTGGCTTAGCCCCGTAAGGACTGGAATATCCAGATCGGCGCGCAAGGCCGCTGCCTGCGCCGCGATGGTGCCATCGTCATACACCGGCTTTAAGGAATTCCAGGCCCATGACAAGGCTCCGGGGAATGTTGCCAAATGGCGCCAAATCAAATTCACCACTGGAACACCCAAAGTAGCGCGGATATCCGAATAGAGTTCTGCGATGTCGCCAGTCGCTTCTGACTCGGCGATAGCCGGAACTGGGTCACCGGATGTATTCGTCATGATCAGGGAACGAGAACGATTTTGCCGTACGCGCCGGGACGCAAGACGCTTGTGTGCGCCTCAATGGCTTCAGAAAGCGGTAACTCTCGTCCGATCACCGGATCAAGACTGCCATTTTCTAATCCGGTTCCAAGTGCGTCATGAATGGCTTTCATGTCGTCAGGCGAGGTGTTGGGCAAAGCCATGCCGATGATCGAAAGATCCTTCATCATCGTCTGCCGGGGGTTGATTTCTATTGCGCCGCGGCTGCCGATAACGACGATACGACCAAACGGCGCAGCAATATCGATGTCTCTGGCCAAGTTCACATTGGCGAGCATTTCCAAAATGACATCCGGCCCCTTACCGTCCGTTAGTTCAGCCACGGCATCAAGATAGCCGGACTGTGTGTGATCCAGGACGTGGTCCGCGCCCTGTTGCCGGACTAGTTCCAGTCCTCGTTTGCTTCCAGCAGTGCCAATTGTCGTAAGGCTTAGGGGCTTAGCAAGTTGGAGGGCGGCGGTGCCAACAGCGCCGCTAGCACCATGGATCAGCATGCTTTCACCCGCCTTTACGTCACCGCATTGCATCATGGCGCGATAGGCGGTGCCGTATGGTATGCCTATCGCCGCGCCTTGTGCGAAGCTTATGTTGTCAGGTAGCGGCAGCAAATGTTCAGCCTGACGCACAACTTGTTCGGCATAACAACCCGTCCACGCATTCTCTCCTACCGATCCGGCGGCATAGACGCGCCTACCGGGCTGGAGGTCGCTTACGCCCTCGCCGGCGGATAGCACGGTGCCAGCAGCATCGCTGCCCGGGGTGAAGGGCAATACGGGCCGGATGGCGTGCATGCCTGCGCGAATGTAGGTTTCCACCGGATTGACGCCGATGGCCTCAACTTTCATGACGACTTGGCCCGGGCCAGCAACAAGGTCAGGGACATTCTCGTATTGCAAGACCTCCGATTCGCCAAATTCGTGCACCCGCACAGCTTTCATTGTTGCCTCCTTCCGTTGGGTTAATCGTGAAGTCGTTACGTCCCCTCGATTATGCACAGACTGCATTTGGATGCAGCCTGATGCAGGGGTCAGATTGGTTGAATTTCCTTGAATGGTACCATTCATTGGCCAGTTCGAAACTGGGGAAATTTATCTTCACCACTCGTGGCGGTGGCTCCCCATCCATCTTTTCCCATTGTCTTGCACGGATAATGAATTTGTTGCCGAAAATTGCAACAGTTCAAGAGATTTACGCTGTGTATTTGGCGTATTGATCAGCGTTCTAGAAGTCGATTTGCGCGATCACGTATTCAACGGCCATAAGCCGTATCCTTTTTTTAGATCATGTCTTCGGGTTTGACATTACGGATGTTGCGGCCGCCGCGCTTTATCCCTTCGGCAGTGAGCTCCAACAGAGTCAAATTTGCCATGGGTATGTTGGTGTATTCGGTCAATGGCATATCATTCAAGAAACAAATCAAGGTGCGTAACACGCCGCCATGTACTACCAGGAAGACCCTCTCGCAGGGTTCAATTCCGGCAATGATGTCAGTGATGCCCGCGACGACACGATGCTGCAATTCCAAAAGGCTTTCTCCCCCCCATGGCGCGCCGTCCCAGGGCCGCTCTTGCCAGGTTCGTAGGGCCTCCCTGTCTTTTTCTTCTATTTCCGATGCTAGGTGACCTTCAAACCAGCCTAGTCCGATCTCGATGCAACGGCGTTCGGTCTCGTCAGGTTTACGATTAAATAGGCAATCCACTGTCTGCCGGCAGCGCAGCGACGGAGAAGAAATGACCCGATGGGGCTGATAAGGCATACGTTCGCCTAGCGCAATGGCCTCGGCCCGTCCATTGTCCGAAAGGGAACTGTCCATCTGTCCTTGAAAACGCAAAGGCGGGCCGTTCCATGTCGTATGGCCGTGACGAATGAGATAAAGTCGTTTTTCTGACATGCTAAGAATCGTTTTTGCAGAAGAAATATCTTTCCATGCTTGGCTGATTATGGACAGTGAAACCTCAGCGTTGCACGATACGCGATCGGTGGAGGTGACCCATGTTGCAGATCGAAAAGCTCGACGGAACGACAACACTTACTCTCAATCGTCCGAAACAGCGAAACGCACTTGATGCGGCCGTCATCGATAGTCTGACCCATGCCATTGAAGAGGCGGAAGCCGACGCGGGAACCCGATGCCTTGTGATCCGGGGTGCGGGTGGAAATTTCTGCGCTGGCCGCGATTTGACCCGTCCGCCGGAACGAAATTTAACTTCGGCCCTGGCAGCGGACGAGGCCTGGACGAAGGTGAACCGCATTTTGCATACCATGAGCAAGCCAACCGTCGCTTTGGTAGAAGGTTACGCGGTGGCAGGTGGTTTCACTCTTGCCATGATCTGCGATTTCGTCTTGGCTGAGGAAGGGGCAAAATTTGGCGTCTTGGAGATGCGCCGGGGCTTTCCCGCTGCCATCAATACGCCGGTATTGACCAACCTAGTGGGTCCACGATTGGCGCTGGAGTTCCTCATGTTTGGCGATCTGATCTCGGCTCGGCGCCTCTATGAAGTAGGGCTTATCAACCGCCTAGTTGATGGTGCCGAGGCCTTAAACCAATTGGCGCAGCAGTTCGTCCGCAATCTGGTGGCATTGGATCGGGACGCCGTGCGTATGACCAAGGAAGCCCTTCGCGCCGCCCGCAACATGCCCCTTCTCGACGCGTTGGAGATGGGTAAACTTGGAAACGCTTTGATTGCCGCTTCCGGTCGGATGGACGAGGCCATGCAGGACTATGCAGATATGAAGGGCAAGTGATGAGGAAGTGCGCTACCATCTTTACAGTTCAAGTGTGGGTTTTCCTGACAGTTGCCGGTCAAATTGCTGTCGCTGGTCCGCCAAGGGCACATTTGGCGCGTTAAATTTAGAATTTAAGCTCGATCGTCACTAAACATCTGGGTTAATAGCAATAGATTGTTCCGGAATTACGGGCTGGGTGGTGGTGGCATTGTCCGATTGTATTAGCGCGATATTTTATTCAATGGCCAGAGGGTTGACCTGCCTAAGGTGATAATTGAATCTCAAAATATCCGCTGTACGAACTGCATGCCAAGTTCCAAGCCATCCTGGGCAATGGTGTGGCCGGCGCCCTGGCTGACGTGCCATTCCACGTTCAAGCCAGCGCCACCCAGAGCCTGGACCGCGTCATGAAGGTGCTGGACAGGCAACATTTCGTCCTTGTCACCATGGATCATCAGGACGGGTGGCTTGGACTTGACTTCGTCGGTCAGTAACTCGGGGCCTGCCAGCAGGCCCGAATAGCCCAAAATACCCGCGACCTGACGGTCGCGACGCAGGCCGACATGCAAGCTCATCATGGTGCCCTGGCTGAAACCCACCAATAGTAGGTTCTCTTCTGTCAGGCCGTGGCTTTCGAGCTCCTGGTCGATGAATTGGTTTAAGATTGGCGCAGCCTCTAGAACACCCTTGAGACGACTGCTAACGTCGGACTGACTGATGGCAAACCATTGATAACCCATCGGCGACATATCACAACGCTGTGGCCCGTTTGGTGCGACAAAGGCCGCGTTGGGCAGTTTTTGCGCGAAATAGGGCGCTAGACCGATCAGATCCTTGCCGTCAGCGCCATAACCGTGCACGAAAATGACAAGCTGCTTCGTCGCTCCGCTGGCCGCCGGCTGGCGAGGCCCGTCAATGGTCGGAATGGACATATCTTTTCCCTTTATGGCTTACATTGACAGTCTTGCGTTGATCGGCAGAAAATGTCGAGCCGCAATGTAAAAGGACCCTTGTACAATGCTTACCCAGCAGGAAAACGATCTTCTCACCCAAACAGGTGCAAAATCCGCCATGGGTCAGTATTTTCGGCGCTTCTGGCAACCCGTGGCCTTAGCGGAGGAGCTGCCTGAGCCGGATTGTGCACCTTTACGGCTGAAGGTCATGGGCGAAGATCTGGTGGCCTTCCGTGACACTAAGGGACGTCTGGGCCTTTTGGATGCCCACTGCCCCCATCGCGGCGCGAATTTGTTTTTCGGACGAAACGAGGAATGCGGCCTACGTTGCGTCTATCATGGCTGGAAATTCGATGTGGATGGCAGGGCGGTAGATTTGCCTAATATTCCCCCCGGCACACGTCATCACGATACGATACATGTGAAATCCTATCCGACGCGTGAATGGGGGGAGATTGTTTGGGCTTACATGGGGCCCGGAGCAGATGTTTTGCCCGAGTTGCCGCACCTGGAATTCTGCGTCATGGAGGACAAACACCGTTACGTGACCAAGCAATATGTTGATTGCAATTGGGCCCAGGTAATGGAAGGGGACCTTGATACCACGCACTTCTCGTTTCTGCATATGCCCGCACCTAGCGTTGCCTCGAATGAGAATATAGATGCTCCGGCTGACGCACGGCGTTTACGCTGGATCCGCAATGATCCTATACCCAAATTTACTGTCCTGCCCCATGATCTAGGGTTCGTCGTGGGAGGCGTACGGGCAGGTGACGAAGGCCAAAATTACTGGCGCATCACCCAATACACCTTGCCGGCCCATGGCACAGGACCATCGACCTTTCCAGGCGAAACTTATTTTGGTTTCACGCTGGTGCCGATCACCGATGAAAGTTGTTGGATGTATTGTTACGGATGGAACCCGGACAGGCCCATCGATGGTGAAGAGCGTGCCAAGTTAGAACAAGGCCACGGCATCATCGCCAATACTGGCGCCGACTATTTGCCCATCCGCAACCGAGCGAACGACTATTTGATCGACCGCGAGGATCAACGCAATGGAACCTACACTGGGATCAAGGGGTTGGCAGAGCAGGACTTGATGATACAGGAAAGTCAGGGTGTAGTAGCCGACCGCACCCGAGAGGAACTGACCGCGACGGATGCAGCCGTGGTTCGATTTCGCCGCACTGTCATGGCGGCGGCCGAGGCCCTCGCGAGCGATGGTACGGAACCCACGGCTTCTTGGCAGCACGAAAATTACCGTGTCCGGCCCGGTAGTTGGATCGCCTCCAACAATCTAGACTTTGACGAGGTCATGTTGGAGCGCTTCGGAGATCCGCTTGGCCGGGTCAATTCGGTGGGATAGCCGACGGGGCGGTGATGCTCGAGAGATATTTTAGGACAAAGGCGGCCCTGACTGACCATGTAATGGGTAAACCGCTTTCGGGCGCGTATCCACTAGAGCTAATGGAGATATTTTCGGACGAATTGTTTAACACCGCCTCGTCGGAGATAACGAACTGGTCCGGCTATGGGCTGACTCCCTTACGCTCCCTGGATAGCTTGGCGAATGCACTTGGTATCAATGCCGTACATTATAAGGATGAGAGCGGTCGGTTTGGCCTGGGCAGTTTCAAGGCACTGGGCGGCGCTTATGCCGTGATGCGGGTTCTTTCTGCCCAAACGGGCCTGGCGCCAAGTGATATCCGTGCCGGTGCCGCAAGAGAGGCTGTCGGAGAGGTAACTGTGGCGGCCGCGACGGACGGCAACCATGGTCGCTCGGTCGCTTGGGGGGCCGGAAAGGCCGGCTGCCAATGCCGCATATATATTCACCGTGGGGTCAGTGACGGCCGGCGTCGGGCTATGGAAGAGCTGGGCGCGACCGTGACCCGAACCGCTGGCGACTATGACGATTCTGTCCGTGTCTGTGCCCGCGATGCTGCGGCGCACGCTTGGCATGTTGTTTCCGACACCGCTTATACCGGTTACGATCAAATCCCTCGCGATGTCATGGCCGGCTATGGGCTAATGGTGACGGAAATTCTCTCGCAATTGCCCCAACCGCCGAGCCATATGATTTTACAGGCAGGTGTCGGCGGCCTGGCCGCGGCCTTGGCGGCGAGATTTTGGCTAGAATGCGGCGAGCAGAGGCCTCGGTTGATGGTTGTCGAAGCCGACCGAGCGCCTAGTCTATTGAAAAGTGCCCGAGTAGGTAAACTGCATTCAGTTTCTATTTCAGAAGAAACGATTATGGCCGGCCTGTCATGTGGCGAGGTGTCGCCCCTTGCCTGGGAGGTTCTGTGGCGTTGCGCCGATCATTTCGTTACTGTGGCTGATGATTTTGTGGCACCGGCCATGCGCTGTCTAGCGTCAGGTGAACTGGGTGGTGGAAAAATTGAAGGTGGTGAATGCTCTACAGCAGGCTTGATCGCGCTGATCGCCATCGCTACCAACCAAAAGCTGCGCGGCGAATTTTCTCTGGACCAGGATAGCCGGGTGCTGCTGATTGGGGGTGGAGGCGCCACAGACCTCGATATTTACCGCGGTATTGTGGCAGCGGAATGACTTCCACTCGCAAAATGCCGACGCGCGGATTTCCCGAGGCGGAATACAACCATCGCTTGGAACGCGCGCAAGAGTATTTGATTAGCCAATCCCTGGATGCTCTGTTGCTGACCACTGAAGTGGACATCCGCTATTTTACCGGATTTCTGACCCAGTTTTTTCAGAGTCCAACCCGCCCCTGGTTCCTTGTGGTGCCTAAGACCGGTAAGCCGGTAGCGGTAATTCCGGCTATCGGTGCCGCAGCAATGTCGCGAACGTGGATCGAGGACATACGCACTTGGTCTTCACCCCACCCCGACGACGACGGCGTTTCTTTACTTGCACGAACCTTGACGGAGGTTGGTCTCCGCATTGCCCTGCCCATGGGACGTGAGTCATCTCTGCGTATGCCATTGACGGATTTTGCCTGCTTGCGGCAACGGCTCAATGGCACCGAATTTGTCGATGCATCGCCCATTATCCAGGCCCTTCGTCTCATCAAATCGGAGTTGGAGATTGAAAAAATTGCAAATGCCTGTGCATGCGTTGGCGATGCCTTTGATGCAGCTTCGAATCTATTTTCAGTGGGCCAGAGCGACGTTGAGGCATTCCGTAGATTCAAAATTGAATGTCTGCAACAGGGCGTTGATGATGTGTCCTATCTGGTGGGTGGAGCCGGGTCGGGTGGCTACGACGATATTATCTCGCCACCGTCGGGCAGGCCCATAGAAACTGGCGATGTACTAATACTGGATACAGGCTGCACGTATGATGGCTATTTCTGCGACTTCGATCGCAACTTCGCCTTTGGGACGGTGGATGATGAAGTCCGTCTGGCCTACAGAACGGTTTATCGCGCTACAGAGGCCGGCTTAGCAACTGCCAGGCCTGGCGCCACCTGTGCCGATCTGTTCTACGCCATGCATGGTGTGATGGAGAGGGAAGGCGAGGTTGGCCGATTGGGTCATGGATTGGGCATGCAACTGACCGAGGGGCCGTCGAACACGCCCTGGGATGAAACTAAATTGCGGCCCGGCATGGTAATGACGCTGGAGCCTGGCATGAGTTTCGGCGAGGGTAAGGTCATGGTGCATGAAGAGAACATTGTCATCCGCGATGGTGAGCCGGAGCTGTTGACTCGTCGGGCTGCACCGGACCTTCCAATTATAGGTTAGTCATGGCGATAAATTTCGAATTAGGGGAGGGTCGGGGGGATCGGGTCGCTCTAGGTTTAGTCATCCTACAGGCGGATGAGACACTGGAGCAGGAGTTCCGCCTTTTGATGTCATCGGATGTGTTCAGCCTCTACCACAGCCGTGTTCCTAGCAGCCTTGAAGTGACAGAAGAGACCCTGGCCCGCATGGCTGATGCGATACCGGCAGCCGTGTCATTGCTTCCTACCAAGGCAAAGCTAGATGTCATTGGCTATGCCTGTACCTCTGGAACAACCGTGATTGGCGAGGACAGAGTGCGTGAATTGGTCCGATCAGTCCGTCCCGGTGTGGCCGTGACAAATCCCTTGACCGCGGCCAAAGCGGCTATTCGAGCGCTCCGAATAAGGCGCCTCGGCTTTCTAACACCCTATGTAGCGGAGGTGTCCAAGGCCATGCGGCAACGTTTGGAAGACGATGGCGTCGAGATTACCTCGTTCGGTTCCTTCGAACAGGGCGAAGAAGCCACTGTGGCGCGTATCTCACCGACCTCGATCCTGGAAGCCATTGTCGAAGTCGGTCAAGGGGGTGACTGCGATGGCGTGTTCGTGGCCTGCACTAATCTACAAACCGTAGATATCCTGGCGCATGCTGAGGAACGATTGGACAAACCAGTAATAGCCTCTACCCAGGCTCTGGCCTGGCATATGGCATGCCTGGCGAGGCAGCCAATTCACCTTACTGAGCGTGGGTGCCTGTTTGATGCTCGTATCCACCCAATTTAGTAGGAGCTGTTCTTGAGGGCTAAATTACCCGCTCCACAGGTACGGAACGCACATCCATCTCATAATCTAGTCCAGTCACCGGTGGGCGTGCGTAGTACCAGGTGAGTCCAGCTTCGGCTGCACCCCGGCCGACGATCTGGCTCGCAAAGAAGGGGTACAGATCATGCACTGTATAAACTTGACTAGTCCCCACGTCGGCCCATCCGACACCCAGGGCGTCCATACGAGCCTCCATTGTATTGAGAACATAAACTGCCTTTTCTTCCATGGCCTCTGCGGTAGATTCATCCAATCTAATAATGCGTTCCGCATAGTCACCGGGTGCCTCCTGGGCTTCGCCGGATCCGGCAATGACAAAACTTTTCACCTCTTCGCCGGACGCGGGTACCGTGTAGCTGAAAGCCTCGAACACCGGTTCTTTAGGGGGATTGATCTCGGGACAGACATTAGAGCGGGCGACCGGATTCTCGTCTTCCTTGAAAATGCCCCATCGTTCCAGAGTACCCACATATACCCGGTTGAAGGCGATAAAACCGGCATCGTCAAAGGGTGCGGGGGAACGCAGTTCGCAAGCGCAAAATGAAGTGAAGGGTCGGCCCTGGGCGCTTAAAAATTCCTCTATGTCCTCGAAGCCAGGTTTGATTGGGCGCGGGTTGGCAAAACGTACACGTTCGATGGCATAACCTGGCAGAGCTGCTACTCCGCCGGAATATTGAAACGGCCCCCGTACATATTGATATCCTCCGGGCTCAAAATTCGCCGTTTCCATCATGCGCCATACTCCTGATTGCAATTTTATTTACGCTACACCATCGTTGTGCCTGTCCCAAGGCGACAATTGGGACTCGCGGGATTTTTCTAGTAAATGTTAGAACAAGGTTTCAATAATGGAATTTTGAGTTGGGAAGGAATTCGCAGTGCACGTGACTACGTTGAAGTCGATTGGTTTGCGGTCATGAGTGATCGAAGTATCCGGGGCAAGGTGGCCGCTGTAGGGATTGGTGAAAGTACTTATTACAAACATGGTCAATCGCCGGACGCGGAATTTGTGCTGGTACTGCAGGCCATTATGCGGGCGGCGAAGGATGCGGGTATAAATCCCAAGGAGATTGATGGATTCGCCTCATATTCCAACGACCGTAGCGACCCCTCTCGCATCGCCGCTGCCCTGGGTATTCCGGATCTTAAATTCTCCAATATGCAGTTCGGCGGCGGCGGCGGTGGCGTTGCAGCTGCCGTGGCAAATGGTGCAGCAGCCGTTGCTTGTGGCTATGCCGACTGTGTGGTGGTGTTCCGGGCTCTGGCGCAGGGGCAGTTCCGCAGATTTGGTCAGGGTGCGCCCGATCCGACGGTTTCGGGGGAGGCTGCCTTTCTTGCACCCTATGGCGTGATGTCGCCAGCCCAAAAATATGGCATGCGAGCGACCAGGTTTATGCACCAGCACGGTGTGAAGAACGATGTGTTGCGCGCCATTGCCATGGCTAGCTATCAACATGCTCAACACAACCCGCGCGCCGTGATGCATGGTCGGCCGCTGGATGCGGAAACCTATGACAACAGCCGTTGGATTGTGGAACCTATCAACCGGTTATACGATTGCTGCCAGGAAAACGACGGCGCGGCGGCAATGATCATTGTCTCAGCCGAACGAGCTAAGAATTTGCGTCAAAAGCCGGCCTACATTCTGGGAGCCGAGCAAGGTTCCGATCATCGCTGCGGAGCCTCCGTGCTGAATGCCACCAATTTTGCCTCGTCCTCCTTCGCCACTGTGGCACCGCGTCTCTACGAAACTGCCGGAGTCAAGCCCAATGATATCGACGTGCTGCAAAGTTACGAGAACTTCACCACCGGCGTAATGATGGCCGTCGTCGAGCACGGATTTTGTGAACCTGAGGAATGCAACGACTTCTTCACTTTGAAGAATTTATCAGCGCCATCAGGTAAGGTGCCCCTGAACACCTCGGGCGGTAATCTTGCGGAATGCTATATGCATGGCCTAGGGCTACAACTGGAAGCCGTGCGACAAATACGCGGCCAAAGCTGTAACCAAGTTGCGGATGCAAAACTGGCCATGAACATTGCAGGCCCCATGGTAACCCCGGTTAGCAGCCTGATCATGGGCTCAGAGGAGACACTGTAATGAGTGAGAGTTATTTGCCAGCCGGCATGCCAGCACCCATCCCATCGGCCGATGGTCTGGATTTGCCCTATTGGGAAGGTACTCGCAAGCGTGAATTGATGGTGCAGCGGTGTGGCGACTGTCAGAATTGGCAATGGGGTCCCGAATGGATGTGCCACAATTGCAATTCGTTCAACATGAAATGGGAACAGGTGGACGGTAAGGGCAACATCTATAGTTGGGAGCGGCCCTGGCACCCGGTACACCCTGCCTTGAAGCAACGCGGGCGTTATACGGCCGTCCTGGTGGAACTACCCCATGCGGGCAACATACGTATGTTGGGTAACCTGCTGGGGCCTGATGATCAGGATGTTAACATTGGCTCAGCAGTTGGTGCGGTGTTCGAGCCGCACGACGATGCGGATACGCCCTACACCTTGGTGCAGTGGCGCATGAGCGAATAGGGAAAGGGAGGATTTCATGAGCGAGCAGTTGCAAGTGGATGAGGCCAATGCTTGGCGTCTGCAAACCCCTGGTACGACCGATTGGCCGCGCACGGCGCGACCTGATGATCCGGATAAGTACCTGATGATTTCTGCCGATACACATGCCAACGAGCCGGCTGAGCTATGGCGGGAACGGATCGAGCCCAAATACCGTGATCGCGTTCCTCATGTCAGGAAGGACGAAAAAGGCGACCTATGGAGCGTTGTGGAAGGCAACCGTCCTACCAAGATCCGTATCATGTCAATGGTAGGCCAAGACGAGGAACGCAATGGTTCTGGCGCCACCATCAAGGGGCGTAGCGCCGACCACAAGCGCGACGGAATCGATGCCGAAATCATCTTTCCCAACAAAGGCCTGGCCATGTGGGCGACGCCGGACCCAGATCTAGCCATGGCGCAATGTCGGGTCTGGAACGACTGGGCTTGGGAGTTCTACGGCGCCCATAACGACACTATGTCACCCATGGCAGCGTTGGCCACAGGTGATCTGTCCGGCACAATGGCGGAAATCAAGCGCACTGCCAAGATGGGTTTCCGCGGTCTCACTCTACCGTGCAAACCCATCTACGGTGGCCATGACGTGAATGATCCTAATTACAACCTACCCATGTACGATCCGATGTGGGCCCTGATCGAGGAGACCGGTCTGCCGATTACGTTCCACATCTCCACGGGTCGTGACCCTCGTGCATC
>CAJWZI010000007.1 GCA_913049615.1 uncultured Alphaproteobacteria bacterium
GTTAGATGGTTGACGTGGAATATGTCGTTTCATGCCGAACACCATTACCAGCCCGCTGTACCATTCCACAAACTGCCGCTGTTTCATCAGTATCTTCGACCACAATTGCAGGTTATCCATGAAGGCTATTTTGACCTGAACCGGGACCATTGGTCGCGTTTGACCTAGCGGAATCAAATCTCCTGGGCCTTGACTTTCTGGCGCAATTCGTCCCGGAGTTGCGGTTCAAGCTTCTTGTCCAAGTCATTATTGCAGAAGTCCAGCGTGGTATGGCGTCACGTAATTATGTAACGGGTTGCCATGACATCATCAAAACCCGCTGACCTTTGTCTCGTATTTCGACCGTACCGGAATTGCACAGTTGAAAGTTGATCAATCAAACCGCCCTCACGGCAATATCGAAGGCCTCTAGGGTCTTTTCGACATCCGCATCATCGTGAGCGATGGAAACATAAAACTTGCTGTCACCCTTCAGGATCCCGTGCTCATGTAGGGCTGCATTAAACCGGGCCGCCTTGTCGGCTTCGTTACCTTGCATCCCGCGATAATCTTTCAACTCGCCAGAAGTAAAAAACACGTCAAAAAGAGGTGGTTCGCCTATCACCTGCGCCTCGACACCCGCGTCTTCTAACAAACTCTCCAAACCTTGCATCAACCTTTTGCCAGTGGTGAACAGGTTGTCATAAATTCCCGGCTCTTTGAGGACATTAAGGGTTGCCAAACCCGCCACTGCCGCCACGGGATTACCGCTCAAGGTGCCAATTTGTGGCATGAATTCGCCATCGGCGACCGCATTCTTGTCGAAGTGCACCATGAACTCTTCCTTTGCGGCAATAGCCGCCATGGGAAACCCGCCGCCAATTAATTTTCCAAGGGCGCAAATATCAGGCGTAACACCGTAATAAGCCTGGGCACCGCCATAGGCGAAGCGGAAGCCAGTGACCACCTCATCAAAGATTAGGGGAATGCTATATTCACTAGCCAGGTCCCGTAGCGTTTCCAGGAAGCCCGGGGCTGGCGGTAACAAGCGTTGAAACGGCTCCACTATGATCCCACCCAGATCATCTTGATGCTCCTTTATCAAGCTGGCGGCCATTTCGGCGTCGTTGAACGGCGCGATAAGAACTTCGTCTCGGATGCGTTGTGGGATACCCGCACTATCCGGCGTTGCCTGGGGAAAATTGCCTGGACGTTTGGGTGCCATTGACATCAAGGCATAATCACTCATGCCGTGAAAGCCACCTTCGAACTTCAAAATGCAGTCCCGCTTACGGTGCGCGCGGGCTAGACGCATTGCGTAGAAGTTGGCCTCAGAACCAGTGGAGACAAATCGAACTTTTTCGGCGCAAGCGACCGCGCTGATGATTTCCGCAGCCAGACGAATGCCATACTCGTTGTTGGCAAAGAACGTAGTGCCTCTCGTTACCTGTTCTTGGATTGCTGCCAGGACGTCGGGATGACCATGTCCGATAAGCATCGGACCTGCACCTAAGAGATAGTCCACATATTCGTTACCGCTAACGTCCCAGACCCGGCCCCCCTTGCCTTCCCGGATAACTACTTTGGAAGTGAGATTGCCGAAACCGCCCGCAGGGAGCACTTGGTTGGCTAAAGCTACCAGGGCCTGTTCCTCGTCACTATGAGTCAGATTGCTCATGTCACGCCTCTTGGCTTAGGAAATCGTGTTGCGGGGAACGTCGCGGAATGGTCGGTCAGTGTCGTTTCGCGGCTCCTTGGGCATGCCCAGGACACGCTCTGATATGATATTCCGCTGAATTTCATCCGTACCACCGGCGATGGAAATAGCTGGCGTAGACACCAGAATTTCGGCAATGACGCCATCCATAGGGCTGTCCTCGCCGGTCAACATGGCGTCCGCACCTGTAATCATGGTGTGCACCTGATTAGCCAGGCGCGCCACATGGCTAGCAGCCAATTTACCAATACTGCCCTCTGGCCCTTGATTGCGACCCTGGACCTGGGCCTCGCGGGCACGCCGTGCGGTCCACTCCGCGGATTTGGATAGAATTAACAACTTGGCGATTTCCTGACGTACGGCCGGATCATCATAAGCGCCCGTTTCCTTAGCCCGCCGGATCACCAAATCCACCCTACCGGTCCTCTGCGGATACCATGTATAGGGCGCCATGGCAGTGGCTAATTCCTCACGCTCCTCAGCATACGCCCGTTCTGGCCGATCCGTTCCCGTGGACCAGCGACGCAGGCCATCTGCGCTCCGCCGTTCATGCATAAGGGTCGTAGTAGCAACCTTCCAGCCGTCGCCCAAGCCCTCAACCATGTGATCGGGTTCCACCACCGCATCTGTAAAAAAGACCTGGTTGAAAGAGGCGTGGTTATTCATTTGCCGCAGGGGCTGCACGTCCACGGCATCCTGGGTCATATCAATCAGGAAATAGGTCAACCCCTTATGCTTGGGCACGTCCCAATCCGTGCGCGCCAACAACAATCCCCATTCGGCATGATGGGCAGATGTGGTCCAAACTTTTTGGCCATTGATGATCCACTTATCTTCCTTGAGATCCGCCCGCGTCGTGGCTCCAGCCAGATCGGAACCGCTGCCCGGTTCGCTGAACAACTGGCACCAAGTATCCTCACCGGTCAGAATGCGGCGCAAGAATTTTTCCTTATGCATCCGCGTACCGTGATCCAGCAAGGTTGCCGCCGCCAGCATGCGGATGCCGGCTCTGGCCACGCCAATTGCGCCCACGGCTCCAAACTCTTCCTCCACGGCACGGGCGAGTTCGCTGGATAAACCCTTGCCATGCCATTCCTTTGGCCAACCGGGCATACCCCAGCCGGAATCGGCCAGTTTGTTGCGCCATTCCACGAGGCCTATGTTAGGGTTCCAGTTAATTTCCAGCCAGGCCCTCGCTTCGGCGCGGATGGATTGTTCTGTCTGCTCACTCATACCATCAACCTCAATCCTGCCAGCACTGCAACATCCGCTCCCGGTGAAAATTGGCGTCGCCAAGGAACACCTGTGAACTTTTTGCACGTTTGAACCACAGATGGGTATCATTGTCCCAAGTAAAGCCAATACCTCCGTGGATCTGGATAGTATGAATGGCGGTTTGTAAATAAGCCTCTGATGCCCCCGCCTTGGCTAGAGACGCCACCGCCGGCAACTCATCGGGTTCCTCATCTGCCGCCGCCGCTGCATAGTAGGCGGCTGATTTCGCCAATTCCACGTCTATCAGCATATCAGCCTGCTTATGCTTCATTGTCTGGAACGAAGAGATGGCGCGGCCGAATTGCATCCGCATCTGCGCATAATCGAGCGCCTGTTCCCGCAACGCTTCGGCACCACCGACCATTTCATTTGCCAAACAGGCAACCGCCAGGTTCAAGGTCTTAACAAAAGTCGTTGCCGCCGCACCTTGTTCACCCAGCAAGGTCGCCTTGACACCTTTAAATTCCAGTCGCGCTAATTTTCTGGTGGCATCCATGGATTTCAGTAATCGCCGTTGCAAACCGGCCGTATCAGAAGAAGTAAGAAATAGGGATAATCCATCGTTGCCGCTGGTGCCGGGGTCACGAGCCATTACCAGGATTTGTTGAGCAGTGTGGCCATCTAGGACGAAACTCTTAACGCCATTCAGTTCGAAAGTGTCGCCAGCTGCCGTCGCTTCTGTTTCCATTGCACCTGGTTCCCAACGGCCGTTTTCCTCAGTGAAGGCCAGGGCAGCTCGGATCTCCCCGGCGGCTATAGGCGGTAATAGCGCCCGTTTTTGGTCTTCATTTGCGCCATATATGATTGCCGTTGCAGCCAAAACGATAGACGAAAAATACGGCGCGCATAGGAGGGCGCGACCCATTTCTTCCAATGCAATCGCCAATTCTACAGCGCCGAAACCCTGACCGCCGTAATCCTCGGGGATATGTAGTGCCGTGAGGCCCAGTTCCTGACTTAAGGCACGCCAGACCTCTGGGTCGTATCCATCATCGGTTTCCATCAGGCGGCGCACCTCCGCCGTAGGTGATTTCTCGGTCAAAAATCGACGTAGGACAGAGCGAAATTCCACATGCTCGTCGGTAAAACTGAAACTCATTATTCGACCTCCCCGCACCTAGCTTAGACTGCTATGCTTCCGCAAACAAATCTGGAGATATCCGTGGCCGAACTAACCTTTATGACCGTTCACGAACTGTCCGCTGCAATTGATCAGGGCCAAATTTCATCGGCGGATGTTGTTGAGAGGTGCCTGTCACAAATCACCGCCCAAGAAGAACGGTTGCACGCTTTTGTTACTGTTTACTCTGACGAGGCTCGTTTGGCTGCCCAGGCGGCGGATTTGGCCATTGCCGCCGGTAACCGCCTGGGGCCCTTGCACGGTATCCCCATCGCCCTAAAAGATATTATCGATATAGAAGGACGCGTGACCACTGGTGGATCCATGGTTTGGCGCGACCGTATCTCACCAACAACCGCCACCATCGCCCAGCGCCTGAACCGGGCCGGCATGATTGTTATTGGAAAAACCCATTCTGTAGAGTTCGCCATGGGCGGCTGGGGCACCAATACACATATGGGCACGCCCTGGAACCCGTGGGATCTGGAGACTCACCGCACGCCGGGCGGCTCATCTTCCGGCTCGGGCGTGGCCGTAGCGGCAGGCATGGTCCCAGCGGCGATAGGCACGGATACTGGCGGCTCCGTTCGACTGCCCGCGTCATACTGCGGCCTGACTGGATTGAAAACCACCGTAGGCCGAGTCAGCCTGCACGGTATCCTGCCCCTCAGCGTCACGTTGGATACACCCGGTCCCATGACCCGATGCGTCGAGGACGCAGCCATGATTTTTGAAGCTATCCAAGGCCCCGACCCGCTTTGGCCGCCAACCCAGGCGCATCAGCCGGTTTCATCGTTCGAAAATCTTCGGAATGGTATTAAGGGTTTGCGGATCGCTGTCTTGGCGGGACCGGAGTTGGAGGGCGTCGATGAAGGAACCTTGACCGCCTTCACAGATGCGCAAAATGTGTTAATTGAATTGGGAGCGGCACTACAGGATTTTCTGATGCCACGGCCTTTTGCCGCATTTGCCGATATTGCGGGGCGGATCATTGGGGCAGAAGGGTACCGCCACGTAGGCGAGCTGGTAGACGGTCCCAATCTTCCCATCGATCCAAACGTCCGGCCTCGAATCCAGTTGGGCCGCGACATAAGGGCCCATGAATATCTCGACGCCCTAGCGGAAAAGGAGATAGCCAAGGCCGAGTTCGATGCTGCCCTTGGTGATTTCGACGCACTGATCTTGCCGACCACGGAAACCACAGCCATTCCTTTGACAGAAGTCGACGAAGCTGGCACACCCGCCCGCTTTACCCGCGCTGGCAATTGTTTGGACCTTTGTGCCCTTTCGCTTCAAAACGGATTTTCGTCCAATGGCCTGCCTACGTCTTTGCAAATCATGTGCCGCGGACTTGACGAAGCGATGGCCCTGAGAATTGGCTGGGCCTTTGAGCAGGCCACCAATTGGCACCGGCAAAATCCGAATTTGGGATAAATAACATCCACGCTCGGCGCTAAGGTTGTTATGCTGGGCCAGCATCCACCCAGAAAAACATCGCAATCCAAGACCTCGTGGATTGCTAGTAAATGGGCTCAACCACGCTAACAATTACTGAATCAGCGTTGGTTTTATTCATTCATATCACCTCTTACCCCAAATAATGATACATTGCGGCAGCGCCCGTTTAAGCAGAGAATGCCGCCTTCCAAGGATAACCATACGTTGCGATGCCACTGCGCCTGCAATTTATCTTCGTTGCCCTCCTCGCCAGCATTTTCGCGGCCGGTTGGTGGTCCTACGATAGCTGGGGCGGAGACGGCGCCACAAAAAATAAGATAAAAAGTGCCGGTGTAACCCTAGTTCTAGTCGAGAAAGTTATACTGGCAGACGACCGCTTTACTATTCGCACCATCGGCTCGGGAAAGGCAGTGCGGTCAACGGCCCTACATCCGGCTGTTTCAGGCGAGGTCAAGGCCATCCGGTTCAAGGCCGAACAACGGGTCCGTCAGGGTCAGGCTCTGATCCTTCTCGACGACAAGCATCAGCGCCTGAAATTAAAATTGGCGGAAATCGAGGTGGCAGATGCGGAACGGCAGTTAGTCCGCATGAAAAAGCTTGCGCCATCAGGACATGCTGCACAATCGCGCCTGGATAAGGCACAAACATTGATGAATACCGCCCATATCCGTCTTGAACAAGCTCGCACGGAACTGCGGGATCGTACTATTTTTGCCCCTTTTGCGGGCATCGTCGGCATGACAGATTTGTCTATTGGAGACCGGGTGTCCGAGGAAACCATGGCAGTAACCCTGGATGACCGGTCGGAAATGGTCATCGAATTTGATATCCCAGAAATCCATACCAACCGGATTACCGTCGGCGATTCAATAACAGTCAAACCTTGGTCGGGTACGGAACAGTGGCTGTCGGGGAAAATTTTAGCAATGGGCAGCCGGATCGATATGGAGACACGTACCTTGCCGGTTCAAGGGAAGATCGCAAACCCAAATGACTTCCTACGGCCAGGCGCGTCCTTTGAAGTCCAGATGGATTTCATTGGAAAAGCCTATCCCATCGTTCGCGAGGTTGCCGTCCTATGGAGCCGAGATGGAGCCTATTTGTGGAGGGTCCGGGACGGCAAGGCGGACAAGGTTTTTGTCAAGATGGTGCGTCGTGACCAGGGCCGAGTTTTGGTCGACGGGCCCTTAAGGGTCGGCGACCTTGTAGTGGTGGAAGGGGTACAGGGCTTACGCCTGGGTCAAAATGTCAAGACCGCGCCATTTGACCCCAAAGCACGTATCGGCAACTCGTGACCACGCGCTTGGGCGACTTGCCTTCACTGGCCGTGCGCCGACCGACACTGATCGTGGTCCTTAATCTACTGATTATAGTCGCTGGCTTGAGCGCATTGCTAGGCGTCGAGGTTCGGGAATTGCCCGACGTCGACCGGCCGTGGGTTAGCGTTCGCGCCTTCTTTGAGGGAGCTTCACCCGAAACCATGGATGCGGAAGTAACTTCCGTTATCGAGGCCGCCGTCGCCCGCGTCGCCGGGGTGCGGGAAATCAGCTCTGCCAGCGAAGAAGACAATTCTCGTATCTGGGCCCAGTTCGCACCAAATGTAAATATCGACGTTGCCGCCAATGACGTCCGCGAAGCCGTCGCCGGCGTGGAACGCCGGTTGCCGAAAGGGGTCGATGATATTGTCGTTGTCAAGGCGGATACCAACGCTCGGCCGATCATCCGTCTAGCTTTGCGCTCCAGCCATCTGAGCCAGGAAGCCTTGACCTACCTTGCAGAGGAAGACGTAAAACCAGAATTGACTGCCATCCCAGGCGTCGCCATGGTCAATCTGTTTGGAGAAAGGAGGCGGGTTCTGCGGGTCATTGTCGACCCAATGCGTTTGGCTAGTTACCACTTGTCCATTGACGATATTTCACGGGTATTGCGTAGCACCGATATGGATGTGCCGGCAGGCAGCTTCAAATCTGAAGATCAATTGCTGCTGGTGCGGGCCGATGCCTCACTTTGGCAACCAAAGGATGTAGAGCGCCTGGCCATCAACGATCATGTCCGATTAGGCGACGTGGCACAGGCATCCTATGGCCCAAAGGAAGCGCAAAGCCATACCTTGTTAAATGGCAGCAAGGTTATTGGTCTGACCCTGGTGCGCAAGGCCAAGTCGAATACCATCGCCATCTCCGATGCAGTAGACCGATCCATTGAGAATTTAAATCGTCGCCTGAAGGGGGCGGAAGTCATCAAGATTTCGGATGACGCCCGGTTCATCCGGGGCTCTATTCGCGAGGTACTGCAAAGCTTAGGTATAGCTACATTGATTGTGATAGCTGTGATTTATGTTTTCATGAGAGCCCTGCGGCCCACGCTTATACTTGCAGCGACCATTCCCATTGCCCTTGCCGGAACCCTTGCTGCAATCTGGCTGTTGGGATTTTCCATCAACATTCTGACACTGCTAGCTCTCGTCTTGGCGACAGGGATGATCGTTGATGACGCCATTGTGGTAGTAGAAAATATCCAGCGACAGCGGCATTTGGGGAAACCACCGCTTGCGGCCTCCGTACTGGGCACTCGTCAGGTTTTTTTTGCCGTATTGGCGACTACAGCAACTTTAGTTTCTGTCTTCCTACCCATCGCCTTTCTGCCCAGCGTCGCCGGACGCTTGTTCAGCGAATTTGGCTTTGTCCTCGCCATTGCCGTAGGCATTTCCTCTTTTGTCGCCTTGACCCTGTGTCCCATGCTGGCCTCGCGTTTGCCCGCAAGTTGGGGGGCGCCCGATTTAGAAAGTCCAAACCTATTGACCCGCCTAGGCAATAGTATTGTTAAGGTTTACGAAAGGTTACTCGACTTCACCTTGGGTGCACCGGTACTGATCCTTGGCCTGGCAATCTTTTCAGCCTTGGGCGCGGTGATCATTTTTCCTACCGTGGACAGGGAACTATTACCCAAGGAAGATCGAGGCGCGATCATCATTTACATGCAAGGACCTGATGGCGTCGGCCTGGACTATATGGACCGGCAATCGGCAAAGGCGGAAGCCCTGCTCCAGCCCCTAGTGGAAAGAGGCGAAGTGAGCAACATCTTTGCCATTGTGGGAAGGTGGGATTTAAACCGGGTCTACCTGCTAGCACCATTGACACACTGGTCAAAACGCAGCCGCACCCAAAAAGAAATCGCCAAAAGCCTACGCGGCCCCTTGAAAGCTATTCCCGGTGCTACGGCACGGGTAAGTACACCCAACAGCCTGAACCTCCGCCGCTCCGGCGGGCGGTTAGAGTTCACACTGACTGGAGGGAACTACTCAGCTATCGCGTCGGCGGCTGATGCATTTCTGGCCGCCATACACAATCGGTTGCCCAATTTGGATGATCCGGAGATCGAGTATCAGCAAACTCAGCCACAACTGTCGATTAAGGTGGATCGACAACGTGCAGAAGATCTTGGTATCGCCGTGGAAGGCATTACCGCCACCTTGCGCGCTATGGTCGACGGACTGGAAGTGGCGGAGTTGAACGTAAATGACCGCACCATTCCCGTGCGCATAGAATCTGCCGCCGGCGCGATTAATGACCCCAGCGATCTGCAAAACCTGTTTGTGCGCGCATCAACAGGCAAGTTGGTGCCGCTATCTGCCTTCATCACGCTGGACGAGGTCGGCGTGGCGGCGGAACTGGACCGCGCCGGCCAGAAACGCGCCATAGAAATTGATGCTCCCCTGGCGCCGGATTATAGCCTGCAGCAAGCCATGGCGGATGTGGAAGCCCTAGCAGATGAAATCTTGCCTCCAGGCATCGGGCTACATTTTATCCGTGAGGCCGCCACATTAAAGGAAACCTCCCACGATGTGGAAATCACCTTTGCCGTGGCAATCCTGATTGTCTTTCTGGTCCTGGCGGCCCAGTTCGAAAGCGTGTTCAGCGCTGTCGTCATTGTACTTACTGTTCCGTTTGGGTTGGCAGCAGCGGTGTTCGCCCTAAAAATTACGGATACCAGTTTGAATATATATAGTCAGATAGGCCTCGTCATGTTGGTGGGATTAATGGCCAAAAACGGCATCCTGGTAGTGGAATTCGCAGATCAGCTACGAGACCGAGGCCAGTCAGTCAAAGATGCGGTGCGGGAGGCGGCTATCACCCGGCTGCGTCCCGTAATGATGACAATGTTGTCGACGGTTCTAGGAGCACTGCCATTGATACTAGGTAGTGGTCCCGGTGTAGAAGCTCGCGCGGCAATTGGTTGGGTGGTGTTCGGCGGCCTTGGACTTGCCACAATTTTCACTCTGGTCCTGATCCCTGTTCTCTACTTTCTACTTGCTCGCTTTCGCGCACCCCGCATTCAGGCAGGGCAGCGACTAACCGAGCAGTTGCGGCAAAGCGAAAATATGGAAGATGTGGAATACCTATCCCCGTCCTGAATTAGCCGCTTACGGCTTCTTAAACTAATCAATCATGCCGTTGAAAACAAATTGCACGTTAACAAAGTACACAATACGAAAATCAATTGTGGCAACCGGAATTTGGTTAATAGTTCCTGGGTAACGGTTTGTAGATAAACTCCTCGCCCAGTGCGGCAATATTGGCGGCACCCATCTGTGCCATGACCAGATCGACTTCGTTGTTCAGAATGCCGATGGCCTTTGCGGCACCTGGTTTGCCGCCGGCTGTCAGTCCATATAACGTAGCGCGCCCGGTGAACACAAACTTGGCTCCTAGGCAGAGGGCGGTGACGATATCTGAACCGCGTTGAACACCGCTGTCCAGCATCACAGTCAAGCGATCACCAACGGCGGCAACGATACCGGGCAACACCTCCAAGGAGGCAGGAGATCGATCCAATTGACGAGCGCCGTGGTTCGAAACCACGATGCCGTCCACGCCCACTTCGGCGGCCTTTACTGCATCGTCCACATGCATGATGCCCTTAATGACCAAGTTCCGGGGCCAAAGATCGCGATAGCGCGCGATGTTGTCCCAGGTCAGTGGCGCGGTTACCTGGGCGGTGACTAGATTTGCTACATCGTCTGCAGTGGCTCCGTCCTTAGCGTAGGGCAGCCAATTCTTGATCATGGGCATACCCTGACGAAGATAGCCCATCATCCAACTTGGATGGCTTAGCGCATCCAACCTGGTCTCCAAGGACATTTTTAATGGCCGCGTAAAGCCATTTCGGGTGTTGCGCTCACGATTGGAATGCACCGGCACGTCCACAGTCACCACAAGAGTAGACAGGCCCACAGCCTCAGCCCGCCGGATCATATCCTCCGAAACGGTGTTGTCTCGCGCGGCGTAAAGTTGAAACCAGCCATGTTCGGGAGCGGTTTCACCCAGTTCTTCGACGGTGCAATTGGCAGAACCTGACATAACGAACGGGATGTTGGCATTTCTCGCCGCCGCCGCCAGCATCAGGTCACCGCCTGGCCGAAACAAGCCGATTAGGCCCGTAGGCGAAACACCGAAAGGGCCGTCGTAGGTGTGGCCAAACAGTTCCGTCTTTTTGTCGACGCCGTCAATGTTACGCATATAACGCGGCACTAGGGGAGTGTCGCGAAAGGCTTGCTGGTTACGGTCCAAACCGACTTCATCTTCGACACCACCTTCGATGAAATCGAAGGCTATCTTCGGCAGACGGTGTTTCGCAAGCTTGCGCAGATCTTCGTAGTTGATGGCGTCATCGATACCCATGTTGTGCCCGTCCCCTCCCTCAATTTTCTGAAAGCATATTGTCTCCATCAGCACCCTAGGCCAAGTGGTGCTTCACAGTGGAGCCACTATAAGCGAAAATAGATCCTTAAAGTGGAAGGATTAGACATGACACTGACATTGGGCACGGGCGAATACCAGTACCGCGTGAACGAAACCTGGGCAAATTTGCCCGACGGCTGGGAATTTCGCGACGTGGCCGGCGTAGCGGTCGATGACAAAGACAATGTCTACGTCTTCAATCGGGGGGAACACCCGATGATGATTTTCGATCAAAAGGGGAACTTTCTACGATCCTGGGGCGAGGGCCTATTCGTCCGGGCCCATGGTCTGCACATTGGTCCGGATCAATCTATCTATTGCACTGACGACGGTGATCACACAGTGCGCAAATGTACTCTGGACGGGAAAGTATTGCTGGAGATCGGCATCCCGGGAAAGCCAACCCCCTACATGAGTGGTGAGCCATTTCATCGTTGCACCCATACCGCCCTGTCACCTGACGATCATATCTTTGTCTCTGACGGCTACGGTAACTCAAGGGTCCACAAGTATACCCCCGACGGCAAGCTAGTGATGTCCTGGGGGGAGCCGGGGACCGATCCAGGTCAATTCAATATTGTGCATAATATAGTCGCCGATGATGACGGCTGGATCTATGTGGCGGACCGCGAAAACCATCGAGTACAGGTGTTCGACACCAACGGCAAATACGAAGCGCAATGGAACAATCTGCACCGCCCCTGCGGCCTGTTCATGCCGCGCGGCGAATGCCCCCACTGTTTCATTGGCGAGCTAGGCCCGGGCATGCCCGTGAACCGCAATATGGCAAACCTTGGCCCACGCCTGACAATCGTCGACACGAAGGGAAATCGCATCGCTCGCCTGGGTGGTGAAGAAGGTCTAGTCAACGAACCGGGCAAGTTCATGGCACCCCACGGACTAGCCGTGGATTCTCAGGGCGACATCTATGTCGGCGAAGTAAGCTATACCAACTGGCCTTCATCTTTCGGCGACGAACCCATACCCAAATTTCTACACACCTTGAAGAAATTGGAGAGGGTCAGTTAAAAGGAGCCCGATCATTATACAACCTGGCGGCGTCTTCCATGGTCATGAATTCAGCGCCCAGGTCACGGACCTTGTCGATCAAACGTTCCAGCATGAGCATCCGATGGCCACGGCCGATTACATACGGGTGGCAGGTATAGGTCAGAATGCCCCAATCCGTTATGCGGGTCATATAAATGAAATCATCCACCCAGTTCTCCAGCACGCTGTTGGCGTTTCTGTGGCCAGGCCGTGACCCCGCCATTTCGAAATGCGGATGATCGTCCTGTGACCAACTAATAGGCATTTCAATCAGCCGAGTTGTTTGGCCAAATTCCATGGGTTTCTGTAGATCGATCACATCTCCTTGACGGGCGCGGTAGGGAGAATAGTCGTGCCCCATCATTGAGCTTTCATAATAGAATTTATGTTTCAAAAGCAAATCCAAGGTATGGGCGCTTAAGTCCCAAGCAGGCGAGCGGTAACCTCGAGCCTTTTGCCCCGATAAACTTTCGATACATTCATTGCCCCGTATCAGCTCCGCTTCTTCCTCATCCCGGTCAAGCGACGCCGGTTGGCGGTGCGTCCAGCCGTGGTGGCCAATTTCATGGCCGCCTTCGACCACCTGGGAACAAATTTCTGGATAGGTCTCTATAGTGAAACCGGGAATGAACCAGGTACTAGAAATGTTTCTAGCTCTCAGAAGAGAAAGGATACGTGCCGCCCCCACTGCGCCGAATTCACCGCGCGAAATTAGTGTGGGCGTAATATGGCCACGGGCAATGTGCCCAGACATCACATCAAAATCAAATGTCAAACAAACGATGTGCCTCGCCATGAATTTTCTCTCTTTCGTTAACTACCAGACGAATTTTGTGGCGAACCTTCGGTTGACGCAACGCGTTTCAGGAAGTCCCGCAAAATAATATTAAATTCCGCCCCGCGCTCGATGTTCACCAAATGGCCCGCCCCATCAACAATGGCCAGTTCCGCACCAGAAATTTTTTGCTGCATTTTTCGGCCGATCTCAGGCGGAGTCAAATTGTCCTCGGCGCCGTAGATAAGTTGCACGGGAACCGCGACCGTTGATAAATCCACTGGCCGGTTGTAACGGGCCGTGGCCTCGATGGTCTTGATGTAACTCCCTTTGTGCAAGGCCTCGATGCTGGTCACCAGGCGCTGGAAATGTTCCGGTTTGCCAGTTTTACTGATCAGGGTACGGGCGAGAGGTTCCCCCATTTCTCGCAAGCTCTTGCCAGCTAACAACGGCCCTTTGCGCAGATTGATGAATTCATCCATCTTCTCAGGCGGCAAGTTAGGCGTGGTACCGGGAAATGTATCACACAGCACCATTGCCCGAACACGTTCAGGATATCGAAAATAGACATCCTGGCTGATCCGGCCGCCCATAGACAATCCCACCAACGTTATCGAAGGAATCACCAGATGATCCAATAAGCGCACGACGTCATCGGCGAACTGGGCAAAATTCAGCTGCCCCTCATAGTCCTCTGATCGTCCGTAACCGCGAGCGTCCCAAGCGATAGCACGGTTTGTGGGGGCGCAAGCCAGTAATTGTTCGCCCCAATTTGTCCGATTGCCCCCAATACCGTGTAAGAACAGAACCGGCGGCCCCGCACCGGCCTCGTCATAGGCAATCCTTGGCACACCGGGGACAAAGTTGGTGCGTATTTCCATGGACAACACGTTACAATACATATGTTGATCAGGGGAGAGTGGAATGGAAAGACGTATTCTTGGCAAGACCGGGTTGCAGGTTTCTCCGTTAGGTTTCGGAGGCGCTCCCGTTGGATTTCTTGAAACCGAACAAAAGGCGGTTGCTACCATTCTAAACGAATTGTTGGATCAAGGTGTTAATCTGATCGATACGGCCGCCAGATATGACGGCTCGGAAGAGATGATTGGCAAGACAATCAGCCACCGACGAGACGATTATGTGCTGGTGTCCAAATGCGGTCATGCCATGGATGGCGTCAAGGGCGCGGCCTGGTCAGAAGATGTAATCCTCAACACTATCGATCGGGCCTTGCTCCGGCTGCAAACAGATCATCTGGATGTCATGCTGCTTCATACCTGCGATTTTGAAACCCTGCAGAGAGGGGAAGCCGTCGGCGCCCTGATCAAGGCACAGAAAACCGGTAAAATTCGCTTCCTTGGCTTTGCAGGCGACAACGAATCTGCCTCCTACGCGGCTGGTTTGGAGGATATATCGGTGATCGAAACCTCCATCAATATCTGCGACCAGGCAAATATTGATCATGTGCTGCCAGTTTGCCGAGAAAACAACGTGGGCGTGTTGTCAAAGCGTTCCATCGCCAACGCCGCCTGGAAAGGAGCCGCCAACCAAGAAGGCATGTACATCAACTACGCCGAAAACTACGCCCAACGCTTGGCAAAAATGGGGCTTGCACCTCAGGACCTTGGTTTTGGCGCCAATGACTGGCCCGAGATAGCATTGCGTTTCACACTGTCCCAGCCCGGTTTGGATTGCGCCATTGTCGGTACTACAAAGGCAAGTAGCCTGGCAACCAACCTGGAAGCTGCCGAAAAGGGTCCTTTACCAGACGACATCATGAAAAAGATTAGAGCCGCATTTCAATTGGCTGAAAGCGCCAGTGGGGAAAACTGGGCCGGACTGCAATAATGCTCAATTTGTTCCTTTGAGAGCTACAAGACCTTCCGTCAGGACATCACTCAACAATGCCATGTCGTGGCTGTAGGAAATCATGCGATAACCCCGGTTCTTTAGGTCCAGACCCCATTCCAGATTAGGCATCATTGCGCCAGCGGACTTGCCATTTTTTTCTGCTGCTTCGACAATTTTATCTATGCCACGCTGCAGGTCTGGATGGTCGAACTGACCGGGAATACCCAAGGATAAGGACAAATCAAAATGGCCTAGATGAGCTACGTCGATGCCATCCACGGCCATAATTTGATCAACATTGTCCAAACCAGCCTTGGTCTCGATCAAGGCGCAGACCAAAGTACGTTCCATCGCGGCAGCAGCCTTTTCCGCCGTATCTCCGCTCGTATAGTCGTCATGAGCACCGCCAAAGATCGCACCACGTACGCCGGCTGGAGGATAGCGGGTCCAGCTCACCAACTCCCGCGCCTCGTCAGCACTACCCACCATTTGATACAGCAGGCCGAATGCGCCCACATCCAACATCCTCGCCGTAATGTTATAGGCCTTTCCCGGTGGCCGGGCGAGAGGCACCAAGCCTACTGCGGCACACAAGGCAAACTGGGTCTTCATCTGTTCGATGGAGAAGCCGCTGTGTTCGAGGTCATAGAGAATAAATTCGGCACCAGAATTTGCCACGATGCGTGGCAGGCCTGGACTGAGGAATTCGAAGATCATGGTGCCATAGACAGATTGGCCAGCGGCAAGCTTGGCCTTCATGGGGTTGGGGCGCATATCAATCATCCTATAAATTCTAATATTGAATCGAAATTTTCTTCCCGAATGACCACCCGGTTTGCCTCATCAATAAGGGGGGTGCCACTAGCACGGGCCTTGTCTAGGTTATCGGTGCGGAATACCAGTGCACCAAATATTGAATTGCGGCCATTCATGGCGGAAGCAACCACACCGTAGCGCTCCGTATACGACGCCGGGGACATGAGGGTGAGTTGTCCACCCTGATAAGCCACAGCGAGACAACCGTTTGAGCCGGAAACGTCAGAATTCAACAATCTGGCAAAATCGCTAGCCTCCCGCTCATGGTCGTTGGAAACAATGATAAATTCAGGCATGGACGAGGCCCCGTTGCCATGAGATTGCCACTCCGGTCGCCAAACCAGTTCTGGCGTCCTATGTTCGCAGTAATAAACACGACCGCCCGGAAAGACATCATTGCGAACCGCGACCGTGCGGAATGCGGCATCTTTGATACCATCAGGCAATTCAACAGGCCGGGTAAACGCCTTGGGAGGATCGCCGTCGAAACCAAGGTCCTTCATATGAGCGAAAGTTTCATCCACATTGGTCGCCTTGAAGACCAGGCCGTTTATGCCTAGGGGCGCCTCGGCAATGTCCTTGCGCGGGTTTTCCATTCCGGGAGGCAGACCAATTAATTCCAGGTAATCAGTCCCGAACATCATCAGATGGTTGATGGACCCCAGAGAGTGATAGCCCCGGGGCGTCAGGGTAAAGCCCAAATCACGAAACAGACCCTCGGCCCTATCCATATCGAACTGCACATTGATTACAGTATGGTCCAATTGCGCTACTTCGGCCATTTCCACCTCCTATCCCACCAACGTGGCATAAGTACCTCTACCCATTGCCACCAATTGATCCTGCTCATTCATGACGTCAATATCAACAACGGTCACTGTACGGCCAGTTCGCCGGACACGGGCTACGGCAGTCAAAGCATCGCCGACTGCCGGCTTTAAATAGTCAATTCTGATATTGATCGTGGGCACTCCTCCGCCAAGTAACATACCGATCGCATAGTCGCCGACTGTATCAACAAACGAAGCAATGGGTCCGCCATGAAACTGTTTGGTCCCCGCCACTCGCTCCAAGCTTGGGTTCAAGGGCATCCGAACGGTGATTTCCGCTGCTTCATAGTCCAAGGACAATGCCTGCAGGCCAAGGGTTGAAATAGAGGGAGATTTATCGAAGTTGGCCTGAATTTCCTCAAGAGTTAGTCGATCCAGTTTATTGTTCATTACCGTGTCCTTACGGTTTTACCACGACTTTGCCGAAGACCACGCGGTCTTCCAGCAAACGAAAGGCCTCGTTGACCTCCTCCAACGGCAACGTGGTGTCAACGACGGGTTTAAGGGAGCCGTCATCTAACAATTCAATCAGCGTAGTCAGATCCTCACGCATCCAGCCGTTAGCGCCGAGAACCTTCAGTTCATAAGACCAAATAAATCGCAGATCCTCGGTAGGGTCGTAGCCGGCCGTAGCGCCGCACGTGAGAACCTTGCCGCCCCGGTGAAGAACCCGCAAACTTGGCACCCAGGTATCACCTCCGGTGAAATTCACTACAACGTCAACGCCATCCCCCCATCGGCGGCGATGAGGCTTTCCAAATTTGGTCCAAACCGCCTTCATGAAGTCTTCTTCAACATAATTGATCAGGTGGTCTGCGCCAATTTTAGCCAGGCGGTCCAATTTTTTTTGATTGGAAGCGCAAGCGATCACTTCACAACCAGCCCGCTTCGCCAACTGCACGGCACAGGTTCCAACCCCCCCCGAAGCGCCAAGAATTAAGACCTTGTCGCCCTTCTGCACTTCTCCAATGGTGTACATCATTCGCAAGGCGGTGCCATAGGCCACAGGCAGACAGGCAGCATGTTCGTACGTTACATTATCCGGCAGAGCTACCAAGTGATGGCTAGGCACTTTGCAGTATTCAGCAAGGCCCCCATGCCACATTTCGCCAATCAGGCCGCCGGGTCCGACCCGGTCAACGGGATCGATCATCACGCGTTGGCCGACCTTCCAGTCAGTTATGCCCGAGCCAACATCAGCAATTTCCCCGGAAAAATCCAAGCCCATTATACAGGGCATGGGGACCTTGATGCCTGGCATGCCCTTGCGGGTGAAGATATCGTGATAATTCAAGGTGGTCGCCCC